>JBFIMV010000198.1:0-5085 GCA_041611575.1 Desulfuromonadales bacterium
ACCTGCCGATGGTCCTCAAGTTCTTCAACAGCCAGGAGAACCTCAGCCTTGGCGAACTGGCAGAAATTCTCAAGTCTTACGGTCAGCAGAGTATCGCGCTGGCAAGCGATTATCTGAAGCGTTAGCGGGAGTACCGCATGAGTATCGTGCTGGCACGAATCGACAGCAGGCTGGTGCATGGCCAGGTTCTCGAAGCCTGGGTCCCATATGTCAACGCCGATTGTATTGTCGTCGCCAATGATGAGGTTGCGTGCACTGCCTTCCACCGCATGGTCATGCAGGCTGCCGTGCCCAGTTCGATCAAGCTTATTATCAGCACCCTTGAGGAGACGGTGGCGATCCTCAATTCTGCGGGATTGCTTGAGAAGCGGGTCCTGCTCCTCTTCTCCTGTTCTGAAGACGCCCTCAAGGCAAGGCAGCTCGGTGTCGCATACACCAAGCTCAATCTTGGCAACATGCATTCGAGCGTCGGCAAGGACCGCTATACCTGCACCATCGCTCTCGACCAGAAGGATATCGAGCAGCTGCAACAGGTGGAGGAGCAGGGAGTGACAATCGTCTCGCAATGTGTCCCGGCCGATAGGGAGCAAAGCTGGCACAAGCTGATACGGGCCGGGGGGCGCTGACATGGCCGTGACGCAATACATGCTGGTCGCCCTGGTGGCCATGTTGGCCGGCCTGGACCGCGTCGCCATGGGCCAGTTCATGATCTCACGGCCGTTGGTCGTCGCGCCACTCACCGGGTTGGTCCTGGGTAACCCGTTGCTCGGCCTTGAAGTCGGCATGCTCCTGGAGCTCCTCTGGCTCGGTCGCCTCCCGGTCGGTGCGGCCATTCCACCCGATGACACCCAGGTGGCGGTGGCAGCCACGGTGCTCGCCTTGAGCATGGAGCCCGTGCTCGGCGTCGGAGGCATGCCGCTGGTGATCCTCTGTGTCCTGGCCGCCATCCCGCTTGGCAAGTTCGGCCAGGTGTTCGATCGGCTGGCCCGCTCCTTCAATGACCGTTTGGCAGAGGATGGACACAGCCATATCCTGGCGGGGGAATTCCACCGTGCCGAACGACTGCACCTGCTGGGCCTGGCCAGTTTTGCGATTTCCAGTCTGGCTACGGCCCTGGTCATCGTCCTGATCGGCAGCCTTGCACTGCTCGGCCTGGCACCGCTGCTGATCGGCGCGGTGCGCGACGCCGGGCTGAGTCTGCAGTACAGTCTGATTATCGTCGGCGCGGCAGCTTTGCTCGGCACGATGAATATCCAACGGAGCATCTCGTTGTTCACGGCGGCATTTTCCGGGACCCTGCTGGTCCTGTGGCTGAGGTGACATCATGATGGTGAGGCGACTGCCCTTTTCGGTTTTCCTGGGCATGTACTTTCGTTCTTTCCTGCTTCAGGCCAGCTGGAATTTCGAACGGTTGCAAAACCTCGGGTTCTATTACCTGATGCTGCCGGGCCTGCGCAGTCTTTATGGAGACAAGCTGACGGTCGAGACATGTGCCCAACACAGCGAGTACTTCAATACGCATCCGTACTTCGCTCCGCTGGTTGCCGGTACGACACTGCGGATTGAGCAGGAACGGCGCGCGGGAGGGGAAACAACGGTCGACGCCGAGACTTACAGAATGTCGGTCATGGCGCCTTTTGCCGCGATGGGTGATGCCTTTTTCTGGGGCGGGGTCCGGCCGCTCGCGGCGCTGGTTGGCTTATTGATTGCCATACAGGGATCGCTCTGGGCGCCTTTCATTTTCCTGATGCTGTTCAACCTGCCGCACCTGGTGTCACGCGGCGGCGGGTTGTTGCTCGGCTACTTCCTGGAGCTGCGCTCCATAGAGATGGTCCAGAAATGCCGGCTCCCGGACCTGGCGGTAAGGCTCAAGGAGTCGACCACGATTCTGCTCGGTGTCCTTTGCGCCTACCTGTCCTTTAACGGGTGCGAACACCAGGCCATTTCCCCCGTCTGGGGTTTCGTCGTGCTACCGGTCGTGCTGCTCTTTGCCTGGTTGGCACACAAGGGGTTCAGTAGCCTGTTCCTGGTCCTGTTGACAACAACCAGCCTGCTTCTGCTGGCGCTCATGTTCTGATACGAGGGGACGGTGTTTCGATGAAAACGGCAGAGTTCAAGATCATCAATCGTTTGGGGCTGCACGCCCGTGCGGCGGCCCAACTGGTGCAGACTGCAAACAAGTTCAAGTGCGACGTGACCGTCGAAAAGGACGGCAGCGAAGTGAATGGCAAAAGTATCATGGGCTTGCTGATGCTGGCCGCACCCCAGGGTTCGATCCTCAAAGTGACGGTATCCGGTGCGGACGCCGAGCAGGCGCTTGCCGTAATAGGGAAGCTGATTACTGATGGTTTCGGTGAAGATTGACATAGCCGAGGACACCTTCCTCGTCGGCATTGCCGCTTCTCCGGGGATCGCTATCAGCCGGAGCCGCCTGGTCAATCGCAACCGTATGGCGATTGTCGAACGGCGCATCCTGCCTGCCGAAGTCGATCTGGAAATTCAGTCTTTTCATGAGGCTTTGGAGAAATCCAGGATCCAGTTGCGGGAGGTCAAGCATCAGGTTGACAACCCGGAACTCGTCGAACACCTCTACATCATTGACACCCACCTCCTGATTCTTGAAGACGACATGTTGATCGGCGGAACCGAGGCCCTGGTCCGCGATGAACTGATCAATGCCGAAGGTGCTCTGAACCGTGTCCTGAACAAGCTGCGCCGGATGTTTGAAAGCATTTCCGATGAATACCTGCGTGAGCGACGATCCGACATCGACTCGATCGGCGATCGTTTGATGCGTAACCTGCTCGGCGCTGCGCGGGAATCGCTGGCGGATCTCAAGGAACAGGTGATGGTGGTCGCTCACGACCTGTCCCCGGCGGACACGGTGCAGATGGACAAGGGCATGGTTGCCGGATTTGTCACCGACATCGGCGGCCGGACTTCGCACACGGCGATTCTGGCACGCTCCCTCGGTATCCCGGCTGTCGTCGGCCTGGAGACCGTGACGTCGCTGGTCCCTGATGGTACGCCGATGATCATCGACGGCACCACCGGCACGGTCATTCTCAACCCGTCCACCCAGACTTTCCGCGAATACCTGGAGAAAAAACAGCATTACGATTACCAGGAGTCGCAGCTCGTCAAGTTTCGCACTCTCAGCGCGGAAACCCGGGACGGTCGCACTCTGAAGCTGCGCGGCAACATCGATTTTGTCGAAGAGATCCCCGCAGCCCGGGAGCAGGGAGCGCAGGGAATTGGCCTGTTCCGTACGGAGTTCCTGTTCATGACCGGAGACGGACCCCCGTCCGAGGACGAGCAGTTTGAGATCTATCGCAGCGCGGTGGAGCAGATGGCGCCATACCCGGTGACGATCCGCACGCTGGATGTCGGCGGCGACAAGTTCGCTCCCGGGTTGAACCTGGCCGACGAAGTCAACCCGGCCATGGGGCTGCGTGCCGTGCGTTTTTCCCTCAAGGAGGTCACCCTTTTCCGCACCCAGCTGCGGGCCATTCTCAGGGCCTCGGCTTTCGGTCCGATACGGGTCAGGTTTCCGATGATTTCCGGGATCGCCGAAGTGCGGGCCTGCAAGCAGTTTCTCGAGCGGGAACAACAGGATCTGATCGCGGCGGGAGTGACCTGTGCGGAGCGTATCGAGGTTGGAGTCATGATCGAGACCCCTGCGGCCGTGCTGATCGCCGACCGGATCGCCCGTGAGGTTGACTTTTTTTCCGTGGGGACGAACGACCTGATCCAGTACTGCCTGGCCATCGACCGCAGCAACGAGCACGTTGCCTACCTCTATGAACCGATGCACCCCGCGGTGCTGCAGGCACTGCTGCGCATCTGTCAGGCGGCGCATGACGCAGGCATCGAAGTCGGCATGTGCGGCGAGATGGCCGGTGAGGACCTGTACTCCCTGGTGCTGATCGCCCTGGGCTTTACGGAACTGTCCATGAATGCCATGAGCATCTCGCGGGTCAAGCGGATCATCCGCGAAGTGACCTTTGCCGAGGTCCAGCAAATCCTCGCAACCCTCATGCCCCTGGCGACGGCGGAAGAGGTCGTTACGGCCCTTGAACAGGAAATGCACCGTCGCTATCCGCACCTGTTCGGCACCACCTTTCATTAACCGCGGCGAAAGACTTGACACGCCAGACCTCAAGGTTTACCTTTCCCGCTCGATAACTATCTCCAAAGGAGTCCCGCCAATGGCCATGACTGATTTCCTGTTTACCTCTGAATCCGTTTCCGAGGGGCATCCCGACAAGGTCGCCGACCAGATTTCCGATGCGATCCTCGACGCGATTCTTGCTGAAGACACCAAGGCCCGCGTTGCCTGCGAAACCCTGGTAACGACCGGCATGGCGATGATCGCCGGTGAGATCACCACCACCTCTTACGTCGACATGCCCGATATCGTGCGTGAGACGATCAAGAATATCGGCTACACCGATTCATCGATCGGTTTCGACTATGAGACCTGTGCGGTTCTCACCACCATCGGCCGCCAGTCGCCGGACATCAGCCAGGGTGTGACCGAAGGCGAGGGCCTGTTCAAAGAGCAGGGAGCCGGCGACCAGGGCCTGATGTTCGGCTATGCCTGCAATGAAACCCCCGAACTCATGCCGATGCCGATCACCTTTGCCCACAAGCTGACCAAGCGTCTGGCGGATGTGCGCAAGAGCGGCCTGCTCACCTTCCTGCGCCCCGACAGCAAGTCCCAGGTGTCGATTCAGTACATCAACGACAAGCCGATCAGGGTCGACACGGTCGTTGTCTCTTCCCAGCATACGCCGGACGTGACCTATGACACTTTGCGTGAAGGGATCATCGAAGAGGTCGTGCGCAAGGTGATCCCCGAGGACCTGCTCGACGAGAAGACCAAGTACTTCATCAACCCGACCGGGCGCTTCGTCATCGGTGGCCCGATGGGTGACTGCGGACTGACCGGCCGCAAGATCATCGTCGACACCTACGGCGGTCAGGGTTCCCATGGTGGCGGCGCCTTCTCCGGCAAGGATCCGTCCAAGGTTGACCGCAGCGCCTCCTACATGGCGCGCTACGTTGCCAAGAACTTGGTTGCTG
>JBFIMV010000199.1:0-5069 GCA_041611575.1 Desulfuromonadales bacterium
GTTGTGAAAAGTGTGGATACGTCAAAGAAGGCCGTTGCAAACCGAAGAAGTGCCCCACTTGCAACGAACAGACGGTGTTCGTCAAGCAGGAAGGTTCTGCCTGACGAGGCCCTGCGACCGTAACCCAGCCTGCCATGCCGACAACAACACGAGGGCCCGCCGTTTACGGGGGCCCTCGTGTTGTTGTCGGGCTCTTAACGAGACGGGTCTTCCAGTGAGTCGGCCAGTGCGGTCAGGGTGTCGCCCGCACTGGCCGTACAGCAGACCGCGGCGAGATGGTCGTAGGGGGTCGGCGTGCGATTTATGAAGATCAGGGTCGCTCCTGCCTGATGTGCCACCAGGGGGATCTGGTTGGCCGGTTGGACTTCGAGCGAAGAGCCGATCATCAGCAGCAGGTCGCAGTCGGCAGCAGCCCGATACGCCTGCTCCATCGCTTCAACCGGCATTGGCTGGCCGAAGGATACCGTATCGGGTTTGAGAAGCCCCCCGCAGCTGTCACAGAGAGGAACGATGTCACCGCTTGCCAGGCGCTGCTGTATCTCGGCAATTGGCCAGCGGTTGCTGCAGGTCAGGCAGGAGGCGGTCATGTTGGTGCCATGCAGCTCGATGACGTGGCAGTTCCCGGCCGCCTGATGGAGCCCGTCGATGTTCTGGGTAACCACGCATTTCAAGCGCCCGTATTCTTCGAGGCGGGCCAAGGCGCGGTGGGCGGGATTCGGTCGCGCCGCAAGCAGGGCCGGAATCAGCTCCCTGCGCATCGACCAGTAGGCGACCCGGTCTTCGTGGCTGGCGAGAAATTCCTGGTAGGTGACGATGCGGAATCTTTCCCACAATCCGCCCTTGCTGCGGAAATCGGCCAAGCCCGATTCCGTGGAGATGCCGGCACCGGTAAAGGCCACCACCTTTGCCGATCGCTGCAACAGGGCACTCGCCCGTTGTATTTGTTGATCGTTGGAAATCATGCCTTGTTATTGTTGTCAGGCCTGGTGCAGCCCCGGGAAATGATCCTGAAGCGCCGGCAACTCCAGAACGCGCAAGCCACGCTCTACCGCCTCGCGTACCGGTTCTATCAGGCGCATGTCGCCGTACAGGACGCCGCCGACCACCTGGCCGTCGCGGCAGGCCAACCCGCGATAGCTGCCTGCCTCGACAATCTCCAATAGGCGCAGACTGGCGTCACCGGCCTGAAATTCACCGATGCTGAAGAGATCGACATCAAGGACCTTGATGCGGTTGGTCATCGGCAGGCCGGGGAATTCGGCCGTCGCACCGACAGCGTTGGCGCCGGCGACCATGCCCTGGGCGTAGCTGGCCGGCCAGATGCCATAGACGCGCCCCTGGTGTTCGGTCACATCGCCGGCGGCAAGGATATGCGGATCGGAAGTGAACAGGCGGTCGTTGACCAGCACCCCCTGGCGGACCTTCAGGCCGCACTGCCTGGCCAGGTGGCTGTTGGGTCGTACGCCGGTTGCCAGGATGACCAGGTCCGCCTGGAATTCGCGGCCGTCTTCGAGCAGCACCCCGCGAACCGCCTCGTCGCCGGTGAACTCCTTGATCTGCGCACCACAGGCGATGGTCATCTGCCGCTCCTGCAGATGCGCTCCGAGCAAATCGGCAGCTGCGACCGGGAGCTGTCGCGGCAGCAGCCAGTCGAAGCCCTCGAGTACGGTTACGACGGCTCCGCGACGTTGCATCGCTCCGGCGCACTCCAGGCCGAGCAGTCCGCCGCCGACACAGACTGCGCGGGTTCCGTTCCGCAGGCGGGCGATGATGGCGCGGGCGTCGGTGAGCGACCGCAGAACCATCACGCCTTCGCGGTTGCTGCCGGGTATCGGCGGGATGAAAGGGTGGGCGCCGTTTGCCAGGACCAGGCGGTCATAGGCGAGCTTCTCGCCATTGCGCAGGGTAACGAACTGCTCGGCGCGGTCGATGACAACCGCCTCACCGGCGAGGTAGTCGATTTTCTGTGCCTTGAACCAGTCCTGGTGGTGAATGATCAGGTCGCCTTCAGTCACTTCGCCCGCCAGGAATCGGGTCAGGTTGAGCCGGTAGTAAGGCAGGCTCATTTCTCTGGAGACCAGGGTGATTTCGACGTTGGGCGCCTGACGACGGGCTTCTTCGGCGGCGGTGAGTCCGGCAATCCCGGCGCCGAGAATCACAACACGTCGGACATCCTGGGCCGCCGCCGGCGAGTCTGGTGCGGCATGCGTGTGAAACAGTCCCGCTGCGGCGCCACAGACCGGGCACTCCCGCGGCGGGTTCTGTCCTTTGACGATGTGGTCACAGATGCTGCATTGCCAGGCGTCACCGGCCGCTTCCGGGCGAGGCCCGGTGTCAATCACCAGGGGCGAGAAGTGATGCTTTGGAGAACCGCAGACCGGGCAGAAATCAGGGGCTTCGCCGCCATTATGGACATAGCCGCACAGGTCGCACTTCCAGGTTTTATTCATGATAATGCCCATTACAAACCAGGGCGCCTGCTGCCCGATTCATTCCGGAATGGCACGCACTCAGTGGGAATTGTGAAGACCGGTCGGAGAAACCGATCAATGCTTGCGGAAAGATGAGGTCCAGATCGCAGGTTCAACTTCTGCGCTGAAGCGGGCGGCGAACTCTGCGCGTTCCTCCGGACTCAGGTGTACGCTGCCGGTGATCAGTTCAACCTTGTGACCTTTTTCCGTAACGACGGTGCGGTAAATTTTTTCCGCTTCAGTCTTGTTGCGCAGGCAGTAGCCGATCAGGTGACTGACGCTGTCAGTCTCGATGTTCATCCGATATCTCATGGTTTCCTCCTCTTCATGGCGGGGAAACGCCAGCCAATAATATTTAATTCTAAACGGTTTTGGCTGCTGCGCAATCGGTTTGATGTTGCAGTTAATGTCACGACCTTGTTATCGGCCACTTGCTTCGGCGTCAAATGTCGATAGGCTTATGCGGAATGCGTCGAGTCTTTAGGGGAGAGAACAATGATCGACAGGATAGAGATTATTCAGGGGGACATCACCCGGATGAAGGTTGATGCCATCGTCAACGCCGCGAACCAGAGCTTGCTGGGCGGTGGCGGCGTCGACGGAGCGATTCATCGCGCCGCCGGGCCTCGTCTGCTGGAAGAGTGCAAAACCCTGGGAGGCTGCCCGACCGGTGAGGCACGCCTTACCAAGGCGTATGACCTGCCGGTAAAATACGTGATCCATACGGTCGGACCGATCTGGCATGGTGGGGCAAAAGGCGAGGACAACCTCCTGGCAGGCTGTTACCGCAACAGCCTGCAACTTGCCAGTGAACAGCGGCTGCGGAGCATCGCCTTCCCCTCGATCAGCACCGGGGTTTATCGGTTCCCGGTTGAGCGCGCCTCGCGCATCGCTCTGCGAGTCGTCAATGATTTCCTGTCCGGCAGCGAATGGCCGGCCAGGGTGGTTTTCGTCTGCTTCTCGGAGCCTGACCTGGCGATCTATAGAAAAACCTGGAAAAACATTACGTCCTGACCCGCCTGTCTTCTTTTCTGTATTCCCGAAAACAAAGCGACCTGGCACTTTATCTTCCCCCGCATCAGCTCCGGAAGCGGGGTTTTTGTTGCCGATGGGCTGATACCCGGGGAGATGGAACCGTTCTTGCAGAAGTATGAGAATATTCAAAAATAACAGCACAACTTGTACAGATTCAGGCAATAGCCCGAGCGGAGCAGGTGAATTGCCGTTGTTGCGAAGTTTTTTTGCTGGCGGGAGCAGGGGGGCGGCATGAAAGAGACAATCGGAAAATACGCATCACGACCGGTGGTTTCTGTCGAAGCGGAAGCGACGGTGCGGGATGCCCTGCAGTTGATGTGTGACAAGCGCATCAGCTGCATCATCGTCCTCTCCCATGGCGAACCGATCGGTATCCTGACGGAACGTGACGTCGTCTTTGCCGCCAACTGGCTGCTCGGTCAGTCCGACCTGCTGGTCAAGGAGGTCATGAACAAGCCGGTGCTCACCGGATCGGAGGACATGACCATCGAGCAGGCATTCCAGGTCTTCAGCCAGCAGCGTATCCGTCACCTCGTCGTGCTCGATGCGCGACTGGATATGGTTGGCGTTTTTACCCAGAGTGATCTGGTCCGTTCTCTGCGGGAGAAGGCTTTCGACGGGGTTGCAGACATCGCGAACCTGATGTCCGCACAGGTGCTGCATGTCCCCCCGAACGTTCAGGTGCGTTACGCGCTCTCGCTCATGGCGCGGCGTTCGGTCAGTTGCGTCATCGTCGTCGAGGACGGTCGTCCGGTCGGTATGCTGACGGAGCGCGATGTCGTCCGGTTGATCGCCAAGGGGGTCGACCTGACCATGGTCACCGTCGGCGAGGTGATGTGCCCGACGATCGTTACCACGCCGCTGTCGACGGCCCCCTACCGCACCATCGATCTGATGCAGAAGAAAGCGATCCGCCGGCTGCTGGTGGTGAACGACGCCGGCGAGCTGGCCGGCATCATCACCCAGACGGACCTCGGCCGGGTGCTCGATCGCCGGCAGGCCGCGGTCAACCCTGCGCCGGGGAGCCCCGGTGGCTGGTCGCCGGTCGCCATGGCCTGATTTGACGCTGGCTTCGAACCGCCTGTGCCAGAAAAGAGAAGAGGGGGTTGCACTTGTGGCAACCCCCTCGATTGATTTTGGTAGCGGGGGGAGGATTTGAACCTCCGACCTTCGGGTTATGAGCCCGACGAGCTACCTGACTGCTCCACCCCGCAACAACGAGGCGCAAAGCTACCTGATGCCGGGGGGGATGTCAATCTTTTCATCGTCCTTTTCATCCTGATCGCCCCCTTTGTTGTCATGACTTGCCGCCAGCGACGTGAATGGAGTATAACCCTCTACGAATCGAGGGAAAAACATGTCTTTGAGCATCTCACTGGACCAGGCCCTGGCTATGCGCGACAGGGGCGCGTTGCTGGTCGATGTCCGCAGCCCCGCCGAATATGCCGAGGCGACCATCCCCGGCGCGCTCAAGGTGCCGATTCTCGACGATGCCGAGAGAACCGCGATCGGGACGCTCTACAAGCAGGTTGGCAAACAACAGGCCCGGCGGCGCGGGGTCGA
>JBFIMV010000200.1:0-5062 GCA_041611575.1 Desulfuromonadales bacterium
CAATCTGGTTCAATGGGCCAGAGTAAGTTCGTCAAGACTCTTGCAGCGGTTTCGGCTTTTGACAAGGCAGTACCTGAACTGGGTTACAGCAGTGCTGTGGCCCTGTTTGCTCCTTATAAACTTCTCGCCAAGCCCGCGACATTCAAAACTGGTTCTGTCGGCTCAGCTGTGTCCGGTGTCAAACCTCCTTACAGCGATCTCACTAATATGGCTGATGGCCTGAAGAAAATTGATCAAGTTGTCACCGGCCTTTCCGGTAAAACAGCTCTCATTTTATTTACGGACGGTGAAGCAAATGAGGGCTCTAGCCCGGTGGCCGTGGCGAAATCCATGTATGACAAATCTGCAGGAAACCTCTGTATTCATGTTGTCAGTTTCGCTGATTCTCCTGCCGGCAAGAGCAACATCGACGCCATCAAGAACCTCTCCGGTTGCAGTGTCGTCGCCGATGCCAAATCCCTTGAATCCGACGCCGCCATGGCCCAGTTCGCCAAGGCTGTTCTGTACGACGACGTCGCTCCCAAGCCGGCCCCGGCTCCCGCGCCGGTCGTGCAGCCTGCTCCCGCACCTGCCCCTGCGCCGGTCGCCAAGGAAGTGATCACCTTCAACCTGCTGTTCGGTTTTGACAAGCACCAGATCACCGACGAGATGATCCCGGTCCTCGAGCAGGCCAAGACGATCCTGATGGAAGACGCCTCCGCCAGCTTCACCGTTTCCGGTCATGCCGATTCCACGGGCCCCGATGATTACAATCAGAAGCTTTCGGAGCGCCGTGCCAATTCGGTCAAGACCTGGCTGGTCAACAACGGTGTTGCAGGGTATCGCCTTGACTCAAAGGGCTACGGCGAAAGCAGCCCGAAGTATGACAACAGCACCCGGGAAGGTCGCAAGCTCAACCGTCGCGTTGAGATCCAGACCAAGTAATCCCGATTTTATCTGACGCTCCTTTGCCGGCCAGGTTCAGAACCTGGCCGGCAATTGTTTTTTGTGCGACCTGTTCTTCAAATCACGTGTTGTCATGACGTATAATGTTACCGGTTGAGGGGCGGTGGCATATGAGGTAAACTGTTTATGCAGTGAGGTTTTTTTTCTTTTGTGTGATATCAGTGGGTTAATGGCGGGTGATGGTTCTCTGGTACGATCATTGCTCTTTCCCCGATCAAGCAAACGCTTCATCGGGAGGTGACTCATGAAATCGACGATCAATACATTATTGACCACGTTCTTGTTTCTGCTCCTCGGATGTGGCGTCGCTTTCGGCGGCGGTCCGTCGGAGCAGATCAGCCTTGCATCAATCGGTATCGGAGACAGCCCTCCGATAGCGGTCGGTTCGGCCCAGAAAGACGCGGAACTGGTCGGCAAGTTTGCCGATTTCAAGAAATTTACCGTCGAAAAAGTCAAGCAGTTAAACCGGAATTTGCGCTTTGCCCGTTCCCGCATGGAAATCACCAAGCAGCCTGACGGCAGTTACCGGGCCCGTGATCACCCGATCGATGACTCCTCCCTGGGTGTCAAGGTGACGCGTTCGCAATCCCGGTCCATTCCCTTTGTCGGCATATTGTCTTACCAGGAACAGGTCTACGAAGCGATTTCGCGCAGTCCGGACTCCTTTGCTGCTGACGGATTCTCACTTGTCCAGATCATTCCGAATCGGCACATTTTCAGTTACAAGAAAGGCATCTGGGATTAAACTTACATTGCCATATTGATCGCCAGGGCAGGAAATGGCTCAACGCAGCCGTGACCTGCCTTTGTTTTATCCGCGGACGGAGGAGGTGCGCATGCGCCGACACGACAAGCAAATCACTGACAGGGGGGAGATTGAAGCGATCATCAGGCAATCCAGCGTCTGCCATCTCGCCATGTCCCGGGACAATGAACCTTACCTGGTGCCGCTCAGTTTCGGTTACCGGGACAACACGCTGTACTTCCACTCCGCCAGGGAAGGACAAAAAATCAGCCTGTTGCGCGTCAACCCCAGGGTTTGCTTCGCCTTCAGCCTTGACGAGGGCCTCACCCGAGGCCCGGTCGCCTGCGAGTGGGGGGTCCGCTACCGGAGCGTCATCGGCACCGGCCGTGCCCGCTTCATAGAAAACAGCGAGGAAAAAGTCGCGGCCCTCGATGTCATCATGCAGCAGTACGCACCGGGTGAGCATGCTTATGCGGCGTCTTCCGTCGCCAACACCCTGGTGTTCGCCGTAGATATTGACTCGCTTTGCGGCAAGGGCGCCTGAAATTCAACAACGGCCTGTCTTCAGTGTGTGACATATTCTGACTCGTTGCCTGGTAGCATGAAATTAAACCATCAGGGAGGCAGATATGATCTACATCGCAACGGCAGAATCTGACGGGTCGGCCATCTACTTCGATATTCATGCGGCAGAACGCAAGGGAGGCGGCCTGCGGGTGTCCGGCATGGTCGGTGATGGCAGCTATGAGGGTGAAGTCCTCGTCGAGACCGGGCATGAGGTCGCTGTCACCTTCGCCGATGCCTGGCTGGGGGGGGCCGGTTTCCGCGAATTCTTGCGTCGATGCGGGCCCCGGCAGCTGGAAGCTGCGCTGGTTGAATCGGTCCTCAATCTGCCAAAGGTGCGGGGCCGGCGCACTGTCCCGCGTGGCTGTGGCGTCAAGCTTGACGATGGTCGGACTGCAGAGGCGGGGCCGTCCTGGCCGGTGCGCGCCTGACGATTGCATTGCCCTGGCAGGATGAGGTAAAAAGAGTCAAACAATTCCTGATACGGAAGGCTCTCATGCGCACCCTCGTCCTCGCCTCGACCAGTCCCTACCGCCTGAAGCTGATGCGTCAGCTCGAACTGAACTTCCATGTCGCCGCGCCGCTCTACAAGGAACAGATGGACCCCAGCGTCTCTGCCGAGCTGCTGGTCAGGCACCAGGCCCTGCACAAGGCCAAGAGCCTGGGCGAGAAGTACCCGGATGCCTTGATCGTCGGCTCCGATCAGGTCTTTGTCGATGCCCGTCGCAGGGTCCTGGGCAAACCGGGCACGGTCGACAGGGCCGTCGCCCAGTTGCTCGAGATGCAGGGGCGCAAACATACCTTCTACACGGGCCTGGCGGTGTTCGACAGCGCTTCCGGAGAAAGCCTGACGGAATGCGACACCTTCACCGTGGCCATGCGCCCCCTGACCGAGGAGCAGATCCGACACTACGTCGCCAGGGAGAACCCGGTCGACTGCGCAGGCTCGTTCAAGATTGAAGGGCTCGGCATCGCTCTGATGGAGGGGATGGAGGGGCGCGATTATACCAGCCTGATCGGCCTGCCGCTGATTCGGCTGGTGAATATGCTGGGCGAGTTCGGCGTGCAGGTGTTGACGTCACCCGCAGCCGACAAGTGATTTCCGGGTGATGCTTTCTTGACCCTCTTCGAGGGGCAGTGGTAGGATCAGCACCTGTCAACCCATCGCCGATCGGTAGTCCGCACCGGTCGGCATTCTTCAGCAATTATCAGGTTATTCAACAGCCGACCCGCAGTTTTTCATTTTGTCCCGGGAGTGTACGCACCCCCGTTCTCCATGTCGGGGTACACAAGACTCATGCACCACGCCAACTTCGTTCATCTGCATGTTCATACCCAGTACAGCCTGCTTGACGGCGCCATACGGATCGGCGACCTGGTCGATCGTGCCAGGGAATACCGCATGCCGGCGATGGCAATCACCGATCACGGCAACATGTTCGGTGCCATGGAGTTCTATGCCAAGGCCCACGCCGCCGGCGTCAAGCCGATCATCGGCTGCGAAGTCTACGTCGCCCCCGGTTCGCGCCACGAAAAGAGCGGGGCGGCATCGTCCGGCGATGCTTCCGGCCACCTGGTGCTGCTGTGCAAGAACCGCACGGGCTACCGCAACCTCTGCCGCCTGGTCTCCACCGCCTACCAGGACGGTTTCTATTACCGCCCGCGCATCGACTGGGACCTGCTCGCCGCAAACAATGACGGCCTGATCGCCCTCACGGCCTGCCTCGGCGGAGAGATACCCAGCCTGATCGGCCGTGGCCGCATGGACCAGGCCCGCCAGCGGCTCGGTGACATCTCCAGGATTTTCGATCGTGACCGCCTCTATCTCGAAGTGCAGGAGAACTTCCTGCCGGAGCAGGAACCGGTCAACCAGGGGCTGATCGAACTCGGCAGGGAGCTGGGCCTGCCGCTGGTCGCCACCAACGACTGTCACTATCTGACGCGCGATGACGCCTACGCCCACGAGGTCCTCCTCTGCATCCAGACCGGCAAGACGATGGACGACCCGAACCGCATGCGTTTTTCCAATGACGAGTTCTACGTCAAGACGCCGGAGGAGATGAGCGAGCTGTTCAAGGCCCTGCCGGAAGCGATCGATGCGACGGTGGCAATCGCCGAACGCTGCAACCTCGAGCTCGACCTGAGCGGCAACACCTACCACTTTCCTGCAATTCACTCGCCTGATGGCGAGACCCCGTCGCAGGCGCTGGAGAAGTCCTCACGCGCCGGCTTGACGCAGCGGCTGCAGGACATCCGCAAGACCAACCCGGACTTTTCCGCGGCCGATGAGGCGACCTACCGCGACCGGCTCGAGGAAGAGCTGAAGATCATCAACCAGATGGGTTTCCCTGACTACTTCCTGATCGTCGCCGACTTCATCAACTGGGCCAAGGATCACGACATCCCGGTCGGCCCCGGCCGCGGCAGCGCCGCCGGCAGCCTGGTCGCCTACGCGCTGCGCATCACCGACATCGACCCGATCCCCTACAACCTGCTGTTCGAACGGTTCCTCAACCCCGAGCGCGTCTCCATGCCCGATATCGACGTCGATTTCTGCATCAACGGCCGGGAAGAGGTGATCAACTACGTCCGCGACAAGTACGGCAAGGAGAACGTCGCGCAGATCATCACCTTCGGATCGATGCTGGCCCGTGCGGTCGTGCGCGATGTCGGCCGTGCCATGGGCATGCCCTACGGCGAGGTCGACACCATCGCCAAGCTGATCCCCAACCCGACCGGCAAGAAGGTGACCCTGAAGGACGCCCAGAAGCAGGAGCCGCGCCTGCGCGAATTGATCGAGAAGGACGG
>JBFIMV010000201.1:0-5058 GCA_041611575.1 Desulfuromonadales bacterium
GCGCGGGCCAGGCGTTGGCGAAGCAGGGTGGCGCTGTCACCCGGTTGTGGTCCGGTCGGCTGGGTGTCCCGCTCTGCCAGTTGCAGGATGTCAGCCTGGAGCGCCAAGGCTCCGGCCAGGGCGCTCAGACCTTCCCGCGAAAACCAGGTTGTACCGGCATGCCGGTTGATGCCGAGCAGGTTACGCAGGTCGCCCTTTTCGACCAGAGTGACAAAAGCAGGTTCGTCAATGGCCGGGTGCGGCGTGAGCGGCTCGGTTTCAAGCAACAGCATGGCCAGGCGCACATCTCGTTCCTGCCGCGGTGATGTGGTGCTCTCTCGCCAGGCGTGGTCAAGGCCGAAGCGGCGGAGGAGGGCCGGGGGACTGGTTTCGACCGACGGGCCGAGCGCGTCGCCAATCATGCGCACCAGCCACCAGGCCAGAACAGCCGCACCGAGCCCCGGTTCTTTTGCAGTCCCGGTCCAAAGCTCGGCAAGCAGGCGGTGCGGTATCCCCAAGGTGACACAGTTCTCCAGCCATTGGGGCAAGCGCTGCTCTACGGGCGAAAGGGCGGCAGGCCGCTCTCTTTCGGGGATGCCGAGCTCCGCTGCAATGGAATTGACGAGCGATCGCACTTCGGTAGTCAACACGGCGATCAGCGTGCGGTGCGGCCTGGTCAAGGGGGCCGCTGTGAGCCCTCCGGCCAGAACCAGAAGGCGATCAGGTGAAAGCAGCGCGGTGAATGCCTGCCAGAGTGGCTGGAAGCGTAATCGCAGCATCTCCCGGTCGAGGTCGGCCACCGGCTGACCCTGCAGCCGTTCCTCCAGCAACCGCCAATACCCAGCAGGGTCGTCTATCTGTTGAAAGGCGCTGAAGACCTGGTGCCCATAGCCTGACAGGTGCAGCTCGAGACCTGCCAGGAGAGCTTCGCTGGACCGCAGGTGTTCCATTCCCCGCAGGTCGCGGAAGCGGCAATAGCCCCCCCTGGCAGATTCGAGCCCGATTTGTTGCCAGAGGTGCGGCATGGGCTGCGGCAGGCCCTCTTGTCCCGTACCCGCTTTTGGCGAGGCATGGTGAAGCCGACCGGTCGCGCCGTGAGGTGAATTGTTGTAAACGACCAGGTGCCTTTGCCCGGGCGGGCCGTTGCAGAAGGCGAAGACGTTTTCGTTGACGCCGTGTTCCGTCGCAAAGTCGAACAGGGAGAAGTGCTCGACGCCGGCAAACAGCCAGCGCCGGCGCAGCAGGGGAAAGACCTGCTGCTCATGATGGGCGACGAACCCGGTGTCCGGCTCCTCGCCGAAATAGGCACGGCGGTACTCCATGCCGTATTTCTCGCGATATCCTTCGATCTGGCCGTGGCCGAACATCGGCAGGCCGGGGAGGGTCGCGAGCAGGGTGGCGACGCCGAAGTACTTGTCACCCTTGCCGAACTGCTCGACGGCGGTCGCCTCGTCCGGGTTGTTCATGAAGTTGACGTAGCGCTTCAGGATCTCGGGGTTGAAGGCCAGAATGTCCTTGAGAATCGTCCGGTACTTGGCGTTCTCCTCGCGCTTGAGCATGTTCATGAAGGCGCTGTTGTAGACCCGGTGCATGCCGAGGGTGCGCACGAAATAGCTCTCCATAAGCCAGAAGGCTTCGGCGAGCAGCAAGGTGTCGGGAGCTTCGCGATTGACGCGATCGACCACCTCCCGCCAGAACTCGTGCGGAAAGGCCCGGTCGAAGTCGGCGTCGGACATCCAGAAGCTCGAGCGCGAGGGAACTCCGGCGCTGCCGCCGGGTGGCGGAAACCAGAGCCGCCGGAAATGCTTGCGTGCCAGGGTCATGGCGGCGTCGAAGCGGATCAGGCTGAAACGTTGCGCAATGTGAACGATCAGGTCGCTCATCGCGCGGCGCACTTCCGGCAGGAGGAAGTTGAGCTGGGCGGTGTCGTTCCACGGCATGTGGGTGCCGTCGTTGCCGTGGTAGAGGTAACGGTGCCGCCCGCTGCGATGGTCGACGAGTTCGCAGACCACGGCGGCGTCACTGTGATCCCAGTAGCCGTCTTCAATGCGGATGCTCAAATCCGCGGAGTCGCACAGGTCCGGGCCACTGAAACGGTAGCCGGGATAAGGCGGATGGTCGGCCTGCAGAAACCAGTCGGGATGCTCGCGAACCCATTCGGAGTCGATGCCGGTGTGGTTCGGCACGATGTCGCAGGCCAGGCGGATGCCGTGCATACGGCAGCGGGCGTGGAACGCGTTGAGGGCGTCCTCGCCGCCGAGTTCGGCCGCGACCCGGTAGGCGTGCAAAGCGTAGGCGGAGGCTTCCGCCTCCGGGTTGCCGCACAGCTGTTTGATCTGCTTCGATGCGCGGGAACGTTCCCAGAGGCCGATCAGCCAGAGGGCGTTGAAGCCGCGCCGGGCCAGGCGTTCCAGTTCTTCCTCGGGGATGTCGTGCAGGGTGACGACCGGACGACGATAGTCGCGACTGAGCTGGTCGAGCCAGACGAAGATCGACTTGGCCAGCAGGACCGCGCTGGACATCCAGTCGACATCGGCGCTGAAGGCGGCCGGGGCATCGCGGTCAGTATCCCGGCTGGAGAACGGACTCTCGCTTGGCCCGGGTCCTGAAAACCGCGGACGCGATTCCTCCTCGGCAATGGCGCGTGCGACCTGCATTTCGGTCAGAAGTTCTGCCGGCAGCCAGGCCCCCCAGTGTGCCAGGATGAAGTTTGCCTGTCCTGCCAGGCTGCCCGGCGCGGCACGCAGGGGGGCCCGCAGCAGGTCCGGAAGGCTTTGGCTCCAGACGCCCCCGCCCGCCTCGGGACGGATGAGAGCGGACAACCTAACCAGCAGGCGGCGATAGTCGAGGCGAGCGCGGAGCTCGCGATCATCGAACAGGTCGAGGTAAGGCCCTGCGGCCGGGTTGTCGAGCAGGACGTCGAGCAGGAACAGTTCGCCGACCAGGCGCCCTCGGGCCGTATCCTTTGCTTGAGACCTTTCCGGGGTCACTCCCTCGACCAGCTCCTGGTGCGGATAGCAGTCAAGAAAGGCCGCCAGGACTCCACCGAGCCGTTGGAGTGGCCGGCTCCTGCCGGCGAGCTCGAGGGTGTTGTGCCCGAAGCGGACCTCCGCACGCTGGAAATAGCCTCCAACCATGTGGCGTACTGCCGTGCCGATGAGGCCGAGGAGGTAAATGTCGCTTCCCGGGCTGCCGCGCCAGAGGCCGATTCGGCGGGAAGCCTCAAGATCGCAGGGGTGCTGCGCCAGGCTGTCGAGTCCGGCCAGGCGCAGGCGTTCTCTGGCAGAACGGTTCAGCAACAGTTGTCTGTCAAGCTTCGGGGGCATGACCGGTCGGGCTCCGTATCGTGAACGCGAGGTGAAATTCGTCAGCTGTCGAGCTCGGGGTCGGTTTCGCGAAGGAAGCGCGCTGCATCTTCCGGTGGCAGCGGGTTGATGAAAAAGCCGCTCCCCCATTCGAATCCCGCTATCTGGCTGAGACGCGGGAAAAGCTCAATGTGCCAGTGATAATCTTCGGCCAGGGTTTTCCATGCCTCCGGCTTGCCCGGTTGCGGGTGGGCCGGGGGAGCCGTGTGCAGGACGAAGTTGTAGGGGGGATCATTCAACAGGCGGCGCAGGCGGCGCAGCACATCCTGCAGGGCGGCCGCACAGGCAGCCAGCTCCGCGTCGTTCTGCAGGGCGAAGTCGTGATTGTGCTGCAGCGGGTAGAGCCGCAGTTCGAATGGCGAGCAGGAGGCGTAGGGGGCAATCGTCAGGAAGCGGCCGTCGTTGCTGACCACGCGGCGGTCGTCGGCGATCTCCTGGGCGATCAGGTCGCAGATCAGGCAGCGCGCGGTCGAATGGAAATGTTCCCGGCAGGCGTTCAGTTCGTTGCGGGTGATCGGCGGGGTGGTCGGAACCGCCATCAGCTGGGAGTGGGAGTGCGGCAGCGGTGCTCCGGCCTCAACCCCATGATTCTTGAATATCTGCAGGTAATGGAAGCGCTTGTCCTTGCGCAGGTCAAGGAGCCGCGCCCGGTAGGCCTGCAGCACCCGGGTCGTCTCTCCGAGGTCGAGCTGGTCCAGGCTGCGGTGGTGATCGGGTGTTTCGATGATGACCTCGTGGGCGCCGATGCCTCGCATGTTGCGATAGAGTCCGTACTGTTGCGGTTCGAGGTTGCCCTCGATGCGCAGGATCGGGAATTTGTTGGGAACGACCCGTACCTGCCAATCCGGGCTGTTGGCCGGTCTCGACCCGTCACGCTGGGCGTAGACTTCGGGGGGGGTTTTCATCTCCTGCCCGGGGCAGAAGGGGCAGGCCGTCATCGACACCTGCTGCCGATTGACGATAAACTCGCGTGGCTGGCGGGATCGGCCTGTTTCGGTGATGACCCAGGCCCTCCTGAGGGGGTCCCAACGGAATTCTGACACAATGAGTTTCCTTTTTGGATTGATCTGTTATTCAGCGGCCAGGAGCTTGAGCCACCCGGCGACTTTCTCCCGATAGGTGTCTCGCAGGGCATCGGCGTCGGCTTTTTCGATGGCCTCGATATAAATATGGGCGATCGGCCGATGCTGGTCGGGGAGAACCTGGACCCAGCCGTTTTCCGTGTCGATGCGTACACCGTCGATGAACGACGCCTCTTTATCAACGGCATCCTCGCTTATGCGCCGCATCAGTCCACCTTTTGATTCCCAGGGGCAGGGAAGTTCGATGTGGTGGTAGGTGTGCGGCGGCAGCTTGGCCAGGGCCTGGTCGAGAGACAACCCGGCGCGGGCGACCAATTCCATGATTTTGGCAACCGCAAAGAGACCATCGAAATGCGGCTGAAAAGCCGGGAAACCGAAGCGATCTTCCAGCGAGGCGACCAGACGGACCTGGCGGCTGCGCGCGGCTTCAACCAAGGAATGGCCGTCGGAGCGGCTGCGCTGCACGGTCAGGCCCGCTTTCTGGGCGAAGCTGTCCACGGCCTGTGGTGCCGCCACCGGAACGACCAGGCCACCGCCCTTCTCGGCGGCAGAAACGAGGACGCAGAGCACCCCCAACGCCTCGCGGCTCGAGAGAATGCGGCCGCTGCCGCACACAATGCGGATCTTCTCCC
>JBFIMV010000202.1:0-5053 GCA_041611575.1 Desulfuromonadales bacterium
CCGCCGGGGCCACACGGTTGACCTGGACCGTCTCGGGGTTATTGAGCACTTCCTGGGCCAGGCTGCGGATCTCCGCCGGCATGGTGGCCGAAAACAGCAGGGTCTGGCGCTGCTTCGGCAGGTGCTTGAGAATGCGGCGGATGTCCGGGAGAAAGCCCATGTCGAACATCTGGTCAGCTTCGTCGAGCACCAGCACTTCGACCCGGCTCAGATCGATGGTCTTCTGGTTGATGTGGTCGAGCAGCCGGCCGGGGCAGGCGACGACGATTTCAACGCCCCTCTTCAGACGGGCAATCTGCGGGTTGATGCCGACGCCGCCGTAGACGGTGAGGCTGCGCAGGCCGGTGTCGCCGCCGAGCGAGGTGATCGCAGCATTGATCTGCTCGGCCAGCTCACGGGTCGGGGCGACGACCAGGGCGCGCACGTAGCCGCGACCGCCGCTCTGCAGCAGGCGATGCAGGATCGGCAGGGCGAAGGCTGCGGTCTTGCCGGTACCGGTCTGGGCCAGGCCCATGACGTCGCGGCCCTGCATGACCAGCGGGATGGCTTCGGTCTGGATCGGCGTCGGGCAGGTATAGCCCGCCGCCACCACGCCAGAGGCAACCCTGGGGTGGAAATTGAACGTGTTGAACTCCATATATTCCTTTATCTCGAACCCGTCTGGCTTGAGGGGGGGACGTTACAGGCGGGCGACATCGTTGACGGGCTCAGCGCAGATATTTGGCGCATGAAAAAGCCCCGGTATATCCCGGGGCTTACGATGGCTTCGTGGTGATCCTGGAACAGCTTGGGTGACCGGCCGGCATGTTTCCGCCTTTCAGGTCAGAGGGGATCATATGTCATGTGCCAACGAATGTCAAGCAGACCTGATATCAAGTTGACGTTAACGGCCGCACCGGGTCAGGAAAACATCCAGCTGTCGGGCGAAAGCATGCCGGTCCCCCGCGTTGAACGCCGCCGGCCCGCCGGTCTCGACGCCGCTGCCGCGCAGCTCGTCGAGCAGGTTGCGCACGACCAGGCGCTCCTGGATGTTGTCGCTGGTCAGGAACTCACCGCGCGGGTCGAGGGCCTGCGCTCCCCTGGCGATGGCCGCTGCCGCCAGAGGGATGTCGGCGGTCACCACCAGGTCGCCGGGATTCAGCTCGGCGACGATGCGGTCGTCGGCGACGTCGAAGCCGGCCGGCACCACCAGCGTGTTGATGAAACGTGACGGCGGCGTGCGCAACGGCTGGTTGGCGACCAGGGTCACCGGAACCCGGACCCGCTCGGCGGCACGGTACAGGATTTCCTTGATGACCCGGGGGCAGGCGTCGGCATCGACCCAGATCCGCATGGCGTCGGGTTCCTTGCCCTGGTTGTCCTTGCCGGCTTGAGACATGTGCTATTTCCCCGGAGGGGTCGCCAGGCAGAGCGCGGCATAGATGCGTGCGGCGGCCTCGACTTCGGCCAGGGTGGTCTGCTCGTCGGCGGTATGGGCCGTCTCCAGGGAACCGGGGCCGAGGATCAGCGGCTGCACGCCCGCCTCGAAGAACAGGTTGCCGTCCGAGTGCGACCGGAAAGCGTCGAACTGCAACGGCAGGTTGAGCCGCGGGCAGACCGATTCCAACGCTACGCCAAGCCAGTTGTCACCGCCCAGCTGGTAGCCGGACGAAGAAAAATCGATCGTCATCTCCAGGTTGAGGTCCGGGATGAATGCGCCGACGCTGGCCAGTCGCTCTTCCATGGCCTGACGCACCCGGGCAGGAGTGACACCGGGGGGGAGGTGCAGGTCGATCATCGCTTCGCAGCGGTCCGGCACCACGAATCCGGCCTGGGACGAACTCATCTCGCGGATCGAGTAGACCAGCTGCGACTGCTCGCGGTCGAACAGCGGGTCCTTGCCGAGGTGCAGCAGCACCCGCAGCATCGACTCGACGGCGTTGTGCCCCAGCTCCGGCAGCGACGAGTGAATGCGCCGCCCTTGGGTCACCAGGGAGACCTCGAGATAACCGTAGTGGCTGAAGCAGGGAGCGAGGGAGGTCGGCTCACCGATCACCACCCAGGGAGGTTGCCGGCTCTCAAGGAATTTGGCGCTGCCGTCGCCGTTCTCTTCCTCGCCGACGACCAGCAGCAGGCCGACCGGCGGCCGCTGCTCCGGCGGCAGGGCGGCCAGTGCGAGCCAGGCCTCGACCATGGCGGCGCAGCCGCCCTTCATGTCGGCCGTCCCCAACCCGCGCACCACGCCCCATTCTTCCTGCGCGCCGTACTCCTCGAGGTCCCAGGCCGGCACCGTGTCGACATGCCCCACCATGTAGAGCTGCGGCTCGCCCGGGCCCATGACCGCGTGCAGGTTGAAGCGCTCATCGTCTACCTCCTGGCGCTCCACCTTCACCCCTGATTCACCCAGCAAGGCTTCGAGATAAACCTGGACATCCTCTTCCTTGCCGGAGGGCGAGTAGATATCGACCATGTCGATCAGCGTTTTGCGCAGACGTTCCGCATCGATGGCATTCCAGACGCTTTCGAGGAGTTGTTCGTTCATGTTTTGCGACTCCGCTTCCGCCCGGACTTTCGGCTCAGGTTGAGGGTCATGTAGACGTGCTTCTGAATGTTGTCGAACCCCTGCTTCTTGAAGAACCGGATACCGGCTTCGTTGTCGGCGTCGGTGTCGATGATGATCATCCGCACCCCCTGCTCGACCATGCGCTGCTTGAGTTCGCTGAACAACCTGGCGCCGACGCCTTTCTGATGCAACCCCGGTCGCACTCCGATCCAGACCAGGTAACCGTACTTCCACGCCGAGTTGCTCTTGTCCACCGTCGTCCCAAGTGCAAAGCCAAGGAGCCCGTCTTCGGCTTCGTCTTCGGCGACCAGGCAGAGTTCGCTGTCCGAGTTGTAGAGCGTGGTGATTTCGTATTCGTCCCAGGTCCGGTACATGCTCGGCGAGTAGTCTGAGGTGAACAGCTCTTCGCCCATGTGGAACACTTCTGAAAAGTCGTCAATGGTCATGTCGCGGACCCGGACGGGGTCTTTGCTTTCCGGTCTTGTGATGGACATCAATTCAACCTCGAATCATTCATAATATGGTGAACATTTATTGCAAACGCTGCCAGTGTACCACCTTCTGAAAAATCGGACAGGAGGCGCGGCGTCTGGGAGTCTAGTCGCTTTGGGCCATTAACACAACCGGTGATCATCGCCTCCTTCGGAGCTTGCATCCGGAAGACGTCTTTCTTATGCTGTGAGTATTATGCCGGCAGTGAATACGCTGCACAACTTCCCAGCCCTTATGGTTGGCGGGAGAATTTACAGATGGAATACAATCTCAACGAGATCGAGGCCCGGGTTCTCGGCTGCCTGATCGAGAAAGAACTGGCGACCCCCGAATACTACCCGCTGACCCTGAATGCCTTGACCAACGCCTGCAACCAGAAATCGAACCGGGCGCCGGTCATGGCCCTCGAGGAGACCGATGTGGTGCGCGCCCTCGACAGCCTGCGCTTCAAGCGCCTCGCCCACCAGTCGGCGGAAGGGGTGCGTTCCGCCAAGTACTGCCATAACCTCGAGGGGCTGCTGCAGTTGGAGCCCGAAGAAATGGCCGTGATGGCGGAACTGCTGCTGCGCGGGCCGCAGACCGTTGGTGAGCTGCGCGGCCGTGCCGAGCGCATGTGCCCCCTGGCCGACCTGGCGGCCGTCGAAGTGGTCCTGCAGCAGCTGGGCGAGCGGGAGCCTGCGCTGGTCGTCCAGCTCCCCCGTCAGCCGGGGCGCAAGGAGTCACGCTTCGCCCATCTGTTGTCCGGCATGCCGGAGCAGGACCAGTCGCTGGATGCCCCTGCCGAACCGGCCCGACTGCAAGTGGCTGCCGAGAACGAGAGGGTCGCCCGCCTGGAAGAGGAAGTCGCCGCGCTGAGGGCCGAACTGGATGCGTTGCGCGGCAAGCTGGACAAGTTTACATCCCAGTTCGACTGATACCGGCCACGAACAGACGACGATGCCCGCTTTCGCAGTCCTATACGATCCGGAACAGCAGAACTGGCTGCGGTTCGAAAATCCGCTCGAGCTGATCGAGGTCCATGATCCGGCTCAGGTCCTCCCTGCCCTGCAGCGCATCGAACGGCTGGTTGAGGAGGAGGGCCGTCATGCGGCCGGATTCGTCAGCTACGAGGCGGCGTCGGCATTTGACGACGCCATGCAGACCCGCCCGGCCGCCGGGTTCCCGCTGCTCGGGTTCGGCATCTTTGCCTCGGTGGAGCGAAGCCATCTCGAGCCTCCAGAGGCGGCGGATTCTCCGTCTGCCTGGCATGCTATCCTGCAGGAAGCAGAATTCACAAGAAAAGTCGCTACCATCCGCAGCGCCATCGCCCGCGGCGAGACCTACCAGGTGAATCTCACCTTTCCCCTGCAGAGTGACTTCCCCGGCGATCCGTGGCCCTTCTTCCGCCGCCTGGTGCATGGCCAGCAGGCCATGGGGGCGGGCTACCTGCAAGCCGGGCGATGGACGATCTGCTCGGTGTCTCCCGAGCTTTTCTTCGTGCGCGATGGCGACCGGCTGACGATGCGCCCCATGAAGGGGACCGCGCCACGCGGCCGCAGCAGCATTGAAGACAGCCAACGTGCCGAGGAGCTGTCCCGTTCACCAAAAAATCGCGCAGAAAATATCATGATCCTCGACATGGTGCGTAACGACCTCGGTCGGCTCGCGCCTCCGGGAGACGTTCACACGACAGCGATCTGCACCCTGGAGAAATATCCGACCGTCTGGCAGATGACCTCCACCGTCAGCGCGCGCAGTGACGCCAGCTATGCTGAAATTTTCCGGGCCCTCTTCCCCTGCGCCTCGATCACCGGGGCACCCAAAATACGCACGATGCAGATCATCGCCGAACTCGAGCCGGTCCCCCGGCGGATTTACACCGGTGCCTTCGGCTGGATAGCCCCCGGCCGCCAGGCCCGCTTCAACGTCGCCATCCGCACGGCGCTGATCGACCGCCAGTCCGCAACCGCTGTCTATGGCGTGGGGGCCGGCATCACCTGGGATTCGGACGGCGGCGAGGAATACCGCGAATGCCTGGTC
>JBFIMV010000203.1:0-5018 GCA_041611575.1 Desulfuromonadales bacterium
TTCAGAAAAACCGTGCGGGGAGGGCGGACTTTCTCGCTGTAGTCGCGAACAATCGATACACCGATGGTCGGGATACCGGCACGCTCAATCTCTCTCTGGACCAGTCCCACGGACTGGTTGCAGATCCCTCAGGCAGGGGTGAGCAGGACGACATCCACCTCGTCCGATTTGAGCAGCGCAGCGATCTTGACGGCGCTCTTGTGGGTCAGGGTCGGGATGTGCCGACCATCGATATGCCCCATGAACGCATAATGACGGTTTGCCAGGCTGCCGATGATCCCCTCACGGACGAACTCCTGCAGGCGCTCCAGGGGGAAGATGATATTGAGGTCGCGTTCCGCGTCGCTGTGATCGTAGTAATCGTGCGTGATGCGGAAATCGCCGGCAATGGTCGCGCCGTCCAGGATGCGGAAGGACGGGTCGCCTTCCTTGTCCTGCATGTCGTAGGGGGGCTGGCCGACGTGATGGACCCCGGAGGTGGTGACGATCGCTACTTTGCAGTCGGACAAGGATTTCACCGGGTTCGACCAGGGGACCGCCCCGTCCGACTCCATGGGTCGGTAGGCGGCAATAAAGCGATCGGCGAGCGACGGAAAACGGGTGATGATGCGGGCGATCAGGCGATTTTTGAACTGTTGAAAAAAGCTCATGTGATTAGACACCTCAGTCAATTAGTCATCTCAATAATCCGGGTCGGACCAAAGCTTGGGCCGACCCGGAGGCAACATACTATCACGATGTACGCCAGTTCGCCAGACGCTGCGATAACGTTAATTTTGAGCTGTCTGCGTCGGCAGCGCAACCGGCAGGCTCTGGTCATTGGCCCACTCTATCCAGGAACCGTCGTAGTTTCTGACCTTGTCATAACCGAGACCGAGCAATACCAGCGTCGCATAGGAGGACCGGATGCCGGTCTGGCAGTGCGGGAGAATCTCGCGGTCAGATGTGATGCCATGGTCTGCCAGCAGGCTGCGGATCTCGGCTTCGCTCTTGAGGACTTTCACCCCGTCGACCTCGGTTTGCAGGCTGGTCCAGTTGAGGTGCGTCGCGCCGGGGATGTGCCCGCCCCGGTCGGCACGCACTTCCGTGCCGGCATATTCTTCTGAGCGGCGGGTATCCCAGATGATCGCATCGGTTTTACCGATACTGGACAGAACCTGTTGCTTGTCGGCCCGCAGGTCGCGCTGTTCTGTAATGCGATAGGTACTTGCGGCCGGTGAAGCGGTCGGCAACATGGCGGTCGGCCGACCTTCGCGATTCCACTTGTCGTAGCCGCCGTCGAGGACGTATGCACTCTTGTGTCCATGTGAATGCAGCGTCCAGACGAGTCGGGCTGCGTAAGGGTCGTCATCTTTGGCATAAACCACGATGGGGGTATTCGGGTTCACCCCCAGGCGACTGAGCAGCGCTTCGATTTCACTGCTGGTAGGTATCAGGCTTTTGACGCCATCGCGAGTCGAAAGAAATTGTGACTTGTCGACGTTATGGGCACCGTCAACATGGCCAAGCAGGTAGAGGGGCGCTTGGCGGACATCGAGTACCACGGCCTGATCGCGGTTGGTCGCCAGCCACTCGGTACTGACAAAATAGTCGGAGAGCGCGCCGAAGGAGACGGCCGGCAGCAGCAGAAGGGAGAAGGCTGCGACAAACAACTTTAACTTGGTGTGCATTACGTACCTCCAAAAGAGTAATTTAGTCAACAAATATCACCAGGCAGTGAACTATGTCAACTAATAAAATAAAGAATAAAGTATTTTGTTTGTTTACTAGAGCGATGTAGAAACAAAAAGCTTGTAACAACAGAGACATGAAGGGTTTGGCGCAGCTCTTCATCAACCGTTACGTGGTAATAGAGATTTTTTTTGAGAGGGAGCTGGCTAGTTAGAGCTGATCGTTACCAGCGTTTTGAGTCGTTGCCATTGCTGATCAACCTGCTCCTGAATGATAGCCAGGGCGGCTGCGTCAAGATGTTTGAAACGCCCCTGGATCTTGTAGTACTCGTCCACCAGGTAGCCGACGGGCTCTTCGTTGAGAGTGTAGCGTGTCCCATCCTCGACTTCGTAGAGGGGAAATATGCGGGTCTGCACCGCCAGACGGGCAAGCTTGACGCTGACTTCGCTGGCGACTTTCCAGCCGGTCGGACAGGGGGCATAGATATGGATGAAGCGCGTTCCCTTGATGGTCGTCGCCTTCTGCACCTTGCGCACCAGGTCTTCCGGATAAGCGATCGACGCCGTCGCAGCGTACGGGATACGGTGCGCCGCAAGGATCTGCATGATGTCTTTCTTGCGCGTGCTTTTCAATTCCTCTTTTGGAGAGGTGGTCGTCCAGGTCCCCTGCGGTGTGGCGCTGGAGCTTTGCGAACCGGTGTTCATGTAGGCTTCGTTGTCGTAACAGATGTAGATGATGTTCTCGTTGCGTTCGGCGGCCCCGGAGAGTGCCTGAAGGCCGATGTCGAAGGTGCCGCCGTCGCCGGCCCAGGTGACGACCTGGGTCTCCTGGTCGCCTTTCATGTCGAGTGCCGCACGAATGCCGCTGACCACGGCTCCCCCGGTTTCGAAGGCGGTGTGCAGAACCGGGACCTTGAGCGCCGTGAACGGAAAAGGCCCGGCGATGATCGACCAGCAGCAGGCCGGAATCGCCATGATCGTCCGATCGCCAAGCCCCTTGAGGACAAAACGCATGGCGATCACCGCGCCGCAGCCGG
The DNA here is from genome assembly GCA_041611575.1 of Desulfuromonadales bacterium. GTDB lineage: Bacteria > Desulfobacterota > Desulfuromonadia > Desulfuromonadales > BM103 > JBFIMV01. The sequence goes on from JBFIMV010000203.1 coordinate 2,708, forward strand.
GGCAGGCGAGGTGCCCGGGGTGGATCGCTTCTTTTTCCGGCAGTTCGAGGGGCATGTTATCTCCTGTGTCCTCAGGCTTTCAGGCCGGCCCAGAGGATGACCGCAGACGGTTCCTCGCTGAGGGCCCGCTGCACGATTCCGGCAATGGTCTCCTGGGTGACGTCGCGGCCGCCGAGCCCGGCAACGAAGGGGTAGAACGCCGGGCGCCGGGCGAGGGACGCCAGGGCGCTGTGAATTTCGTTGGCAAAGATGCCGCCGCTGCCGAAAGACAGGTTGCGATCGATGACCGCGACCCGCTGGTAGCTGCCGAGCATTTCACGGACATCAAGCAGGGGGAAGGGGCGGAAGCTGCGGATCTTGACGAGGTCGAAAAGAACCCCCTGTTCGCGCAGTTCTTCCTGGGTGACCCGCGCGGTCCCCGTCATCGAGCCGCTGGTGACCAGCGCCAGGGGGGCCTGCTTGCCGGGGAGGGCCGGTATTTTCTCGACCAGGGGATAGGAGCGGCCGAACTCCCGGCTGAACTCGTCGTTGATCCGCGGGTACAGGGTGAGTGCTTCATCCATCGCCTGCTGGATCTTGTATCGGAACTCCATGTAAAATTCCGGACTCGCCATCTGGTTGAAGGCCCGCGGCTGCTCGGGGTCGAGGAAGGCGTCCGGAACCCAGGGTGGGAGGAACCGGTCGACCTGCTCCTGCTCGGGGATTTCGATCGGCTCGTAGGTGTGCGACAGGAAGAAGGCATCGAAGATCACCATCACCGGCAGGCTGATCTGTTCGGCCAGGCGATAGGCGAGGAGGATCGAATCGAGGACATCCTGCACATCTTCGCAGTAGAACTGCAGCCAGCCTGTGTCGCGCTGCGCGAGGCTGTCGGTCTGGTCGGCCCAGATGTTCCAGGGGGCGCCCATCGCCCGGTTGACCTCGGCCATGACGATCGGCAGCCGCGCGCCGGCCGCCCAGTGCAGCAGCTCGTGCATCAGCGCCAGGCCGTGGCTGGAGCTGGCGGTGAAGGAGCGCACTCCGGTCGAGGCCGAACCAATCACCGCGGCCATCGCCGAATGCTCTGACTCGACGCGGATGTAACGGGCGTCCAGCTCCTTGCGGGCGACGAGCTCGGCCAGCAGCTCGACGATATGGGTCTGGGGGGTGATCGGGTAGGCGCTGATCACCTTGACCCTGGCAAGCGCCACGGCGTGGCTGACGGCATGACTGCCTTCCATCACCTTCTTCATCGCGGCTCCTCGATCAGGACCATGGCGTTGCGCGGACACTCGACGACGCATACGCCGCAGCCTTTGCAATAATCATAATTGATGACACGCGTCTGATCGGCGAGGTTGCGCGTCACCGACATGTCGGGGCAGAACAGGTAGCAGTTGTCGCACTGGTCGCACAGGCCGCAGCGGAAGCAGCGTTCGGCTTCGCTCATGGCCATGGCGGAAGAGATGCGCATCGAGACTTCGTCGAAGCTGGTGCGCCGCTCTTCGAGGGTGATGTGCGGCTCTTTCAGCCGGGCCCGGTAGCGGAAGTAGATGGTGTTGAGCTCGTCGAAGCCGACGACGTGACGCTGTCGCTGGCTGCGATCGCCCTTGGTGAGGCGGTTGAGCGACAGGGTGCCCTGATCGCCGACCTGGCCGCCGATGATGGTCTCAGAGAACGCCCGGTCGGCGATTACGGCGTCGATGATGACCGCGGCCGCCTTGCCTGAGGCGATCGCCGTGACCACGGTGCGGTTATCGTTGGCGAGATCGCCGCCGATGAAGACCGGCACCTGCACCAGGTTCGCGTCATCGGCATCGAAGCGTTTCAGATAGGTAGTGACCGGGACCATCTTCCCCGCAGGCAGCCCGGGAGAGTCACTGTAGCCTATGGCGGTGAAGACGGCCTTCACGGTCACGGTCTCCGCGGCGTCTCCGGACGGGGCAATCTTCGCCCGTCCGTCCGCGCCGGCCTCCAGGGCGTGCATCGGTGCCAGGTGCAGCTGAACGCCGTTCTTTGCCGCCGACAGCCCCAGCGGGGCGCGCAGCGGGGTGATCCTGATCCCCTCGTCAAGGACCTCCTGGAGCTCTTCCTGAAGGGCCGGCAGGTCTTCCATGCGGCGCCGGTAATAGATGGTCGGCTCCGCGCCGAGGCGCAGCAGGGTGCGCGCCACGTCCATGGCGGTGTTGCCGCCGCCGACGATGGCGACCGGCCCGGACAGCTGCGGTGCCTTGCCACGACGAATGGCCTCGAGAAATTCAAGACCGTCGGCGGCCAGCTTCTCGCCTTCGACACCGAGGGCGTTGGGGAGCCAGGCGCCGATCGCCAGGAA
>JBFIMV010000204.1:0-5000 GCA_041611575.1 Desulfuromonadales bacterium
CCCGGACAAGATCAACCCCCGGCCGCAGAGGATCGCCATCAGGACGGCCGCGCGCGCCTCCACCCTGGAGCAATTGCTGGCCGAGCACCGGGTATCCCGCGAGCTCTGGGCGAAGGTGGCCTGGCTCAACGGGCGGCAGCTGACGGACAGGATTGCCGCGGGGGAACTGATCAAGATCATCGATTGACCTCCGGGGCGCAGTGCAATCGCCTGCGATCTCGCCAACGCGGCATCTGTCAAGCCTGGCTGGTGGCTATTCGCAATGAATGGGGGGCGGGAAGGGGCGTGCACTCTCGCGCCAGTGGGAGGAGCGGCGCTGCTTGAACTCGGCCCCTGCGAGGGTTGCTGTCGACTTCACCCTCGACCGGCACGGCGAGGTCATATGGAAAAAGCTCTTGGCCAGGCTGACGGAACAAGGCGTCCGTGTCGTCGAGCGAGAGACTTCCGTTCGAGTAATATCCGGCGATACTGGATGTTATGGTCAGGGTGTGCTACTAGAAGGATGAGGAGTTTCCAAGGTGTTCTCAGCGCGAGGACGATATGACGGATGACACGACGCGTGTATTGATTGTCGAAGATGACCCGGATTTCGCCGAAAGCCTGGTTATCGCCCTCGGTGTGCGCCATTGCCAGGTCGATGTCGCCCGTTCCGGAGAAGAAGCCATCAGGAAATTCCACGATATCTGCTACGACATCGCTTTCATGGACATCAAGCTCCCGGGCAAAAGCGGTGTCGAGTGTCTCATCGAAATCATCGGTTTCCGCCCCCAGGCACGCGTCGTCATGATGACCGGTTACAGTGAATCCGAAATTCTCGAAAAGGCTCGCCAGGCAGGCGCAGTTGACATCCTGCGCAAGCCGTTTCGGCTCAAGGAGCTGTTCGCGTACATCGACCGCCTTCGGCAAGGAACCTCGCCGCCCGTACGACACTAGGTGGCTTTGCGGCGCCGGCGGTATCGTCCGATGAGCGCATTTCATTCATCTGGGTAGTGCCCCAAATGCAGATACTTTCTTCCCTGAAACGGGCTTTAACCTTTCACTTCCTGCTGGTCGCCATCCTTCCGGTTTTTCTGTTCGGTCTGATAGGTATTCAGATCATTTCCGAGAATCAACTGAACGGCGTACGTCAACAGAATATGCACATCGCACGTGATGTCGGCAGCGAAGTAGCCGAATTTTTACAGGAAATCGAGGCGGACTTGCATCATGTCGCCGTGATTCTTGACGATACCGAAGTCCTGCAGGCTGCCAGTCTGGACCGATACCTGGCACTCGTTGTCAAAAACTCCCGATTTTTGGATTCAATCTATCTGCTCGGAACCGACCTCAAGGTCAAGACTCTTGGGTTGCGGGACTACGAGGACGTCATACGTGAAGATTTCATAAAGCTCGATTTCTCGACCAATCCGCTGTTTGTCCAGGAGCAAGCGTTCGATGTGCCACGCTGGAGCAATACCTCTCTTTCCCTGGTGAGCAATGAGCCGTCTGTGTCCCTCGTTATACCCGTGAAGCATGGGTATCTGCTGGGCAATATCAACCTGAAAAAATTGAGTCTGCTGATACAGAGGTATGATGACCATGCGCCGTTCGAAACGGCTGTCATCGGCCGGGATGGCACGTTCATCGCGCACAGCGACGGGGCCCTGGTGATGCAGCGGGTTAATTTCGGCAACCATCCGACGGTTGCCTTGGCTTTGGACGGCGAGGAGACGACCGGCGAGTTTCAGCGGGGTGGACGCACGATTCTGGAAAGTGCAGCCATCGTCGCTCCCACCGGGTGGTGTGTCACGGTCGGTCTCGACCTGGGCGTCGTCCTGGCGCCGGTCGAGCGGATGCGCCTCCTGCTCCTGGTCTTCATGGGGTTGGCGGTCGCCATGGCTGTGCCCCTGACCTTTTTCAACCTGCGGCGCCTGATGCGCCCCCTGACCTCTCTGGGCGAGCAGGCGGGCCGGGTTGCCGAGGGCCATTATGCCTTCAACTTCACACCTTCGGGATACGATGAGATCGATGAACTGGCCTCGCGTTTCGTCGGCATGTCACGGGCAATCCAGATTCGCGAGGAATCGATCGTCGCCAGTGAACAGCGCTTCCGCGACCTGGTCAACTCCATCGACGGCATCGTCTGGGAGATGGAGTACCCGTCCTTCCGCTTCCTGTTCGTCAGCCGCCAGGCCGAGACGCTGCTTGGCTATCCCGTGAAAGCCTGGATGGAAGACCCCACCTTCTGGGAACAGAAGGTCTATCCCAAGGACGCCCGCCAGGCGAAGGCCTACTGCCAGCTGATGGCGGAAAAACATCAGGACCACAACTTCGATTATCGCATGATCGCTGCCGACGGTCGGGTCGTCTGGATCCGAGACCTGGTGACGGTGGTTGTCGAAAAGGGGCGGCCGCGCAGGCTCCTCGGGGTGATGATTGATATCACCCCCCAGAGGGAATTGCTCGAAGAACTCGAACGCAGCGAGCAGAACTACCGCGAGATATTCAACGCCAGCGGCGAGGCGATCTTCATCCATGATGCGCATACAGGCCGTCTGGTCGACGTCAACCAGGCGATGCTGGAGATGTTCCGCTGCAGTTATGAGGAGGCGCTTCTCAAGGGGGCCGAAGCGTTCAGCGAGGGGGTCAGCCCCTACTCGGCCGACGAGGCCAGGGAAAAGCTGCGCATTGCGTTCGAAGAGGGGGGCTGCACCTTCCCGTGGCACGCGCGGCGCGCCACGGGTGAGCTCTTCTGGGTGGAAGTTTCCCTGCAGCGCGGCACTATCGGCGGACAGCCGCGGATACTCGCCGCGGTGCGCGACATCACCGCACGCAGGGAAGCGGAGAACGAACTCGCCGGTTATCGCGCCCGCCTGGAAGAGCTGGTGCAGGAGCGCACCCGGCAATTGGAGGAGGCCCAGGACGAGCTGGTGCAGAAGGAACGTCTCGCCGTCCTCGGACGGCTTACGGCGACGGTCAGCCACGAAATCCGCAATCCCCTCGGGACCATCGCCAACAGCCTGGAACACATGCGGAGCTTTCTCGAAGAAACCGATGGCATTCCTGTGGAGCGATCCCTCCGCCTGGCGGAGCGCAACGTCGAACGTTGCGACAGCATCATCAGCGAGCTGCTCGATTTTTCGCGACAGCGGGAGCTCTCGGTCGAGCTTGTGGAGATTGATGTCTGGCTCAACGACCTCCTCGAAGAAACGGTCTTCCCCGATGACCTGGATGTCCGCAAGGAGCTGGCATCGTCGGCGACCGTCCACTCCGATCCAGAGCGTCTGCGCCGGGCCGTCGTCAACGTGATCACCAACGCCATCCAGGCGATGGAGGAGATTCCGGAAGAGCGGAGATCGCTGATTATTGCGAGTCGCGTCGTGGGTGAACGCTGCGAAATCATGGTCACCGACAGCGGTCCGGGGATGAGTGAGAAAGTCATGGTGCGTATCTTCGAACCGATGTTCAGCACCAAGAACTTCGGGGTCGGTCTCGGTGTGCCGATCATCAAGAACATCATGGAGAGCCACGGTGGCGGGGTGGAGTACCACAGCGAGGTGGGACAGGGAACGACGGTGACCCTCTGGTTGCCGCTGAAGTTGTCTGAACACACCCCCGGCACAGACGGGGCGCCTTTCGGTGTGATCCGGTCGATCTGAGGCCCCGAAAAGAGACTGATTTTGCAGACGTCCATGGTCGTACGACATCTTTTGCTGATCGGGCTGGTCTGGACAGAGGTCTGTTCCTTCGCTCTCGGTCTGCACCTTCGCAGGATCGTCAGGAATTGCAGCATCAGGCCCTGATGTGTAGCGAGACGGTGCTGCAAATGGCCTGTTCAGCCGGCCAAGGCCGACTCCATACACTCACGCTCCGGAGATGTCGGGAGACTCCGGGACTTACCCCGGCGGTTTCCAGGGTTGCGTGCTGCATGAGACCGGTCGGAACGTCTTTCCCGTTTTGACGTAGGCGTTGCTTTTGCTGAGTGGTTGTCTGGCAGAAAAGGGCTGATGGCGGCGCACAGAAAGCCGAGCAGCATGATGAATTCGAACATGATGTCCTCCTTGTCGTAGGTCGTTGCAGTGTCAGGAAACACCCGTCATGTGACACAATATGTCACGCTCCCCGTGGACTCATACGGTAAGTTGAAAAAATTCTCCCGCTACCACAACCGGATCGTAATCAGGCTGCAGTCGATTGCTTCTCTCAGGCATAACCAGGGGGCGGGCAAAGGGGCTTCTTGGACGTTGACGAGGCGGGGGAAATCGTATACAGTATGCAGTGTTTTGCGGCGGGAATGTAGTGTCGCCGGTGATTCTGGCTTTACTGAAAAACAATATAAATCAAACTCATAAGCATTATTCTTTCAGGCATTATATCAACAAGGAGAGACAAGATGATTGAAGCTTATCTGATGCATGAAAAAGAACGCAACTCCCAGGGGATCCCGGCGCTGCCGCTCAACCCGGAACAGACCGCCGCCCTGTGTGACCTGCTGCAGAGCCCGCCGGCCGGCAAGGAAGCGTTCCTGCTCAACCTGTTCACCGAGCGCGTCTCGCCCGGCGTCGACCCGGCCGCCGAAGTCAAGGCCGCTTTCCTGGCCGAGATTCTCAAGGGGAGCAAGAAGTCGCCGCTGATCGACAAGAAGAAGGCCGTGCAGATCCTCGGCACCATGATCGGCGGTTACAACGTCAAGCCGCTGGTCGATGCCCTCAAGGATGCCGACCTGGCCGCCGAGGCCGCCTGCGCGCTGGCCGGCATCACCCTGGTCTACGACGCCTTCGACGAGGTGCTGGAACTCTCCAAGAGCAACGCCTCGGCAAAGAAAGTCATGGAATCCTGGGCCAATGCCGAATGGTTCACCAGCAAGCCGGCAATGCCTGAAGTCATCAAGGTCAAGGTCTACAAGGTCGACGGCGAGATCAACACCGACGACTTCTCCCCGGCCGGCGACGCCTGGAGCCGCCCGGACATCCCGCTGCACGCCCTGGCCATGGGCAAGACCCGCTTCCCGAGCGGCAACG
>JBFIMV010000205.1:0-4963 GCA_041611575.1 Desulfuromonadales bacterium
GCAGCCGGTCACCGACAACCCCGTACTTTTTCCTCAGCAGATAGAGCGGAAACCGCGCCAGCTGCCCGCAGGTAAAGACGCCCAGGCCGTGCAGCTGCCGGGCAAGCCTGGGGCCAATGCCGCACAGTTCCTGGATCGGCAGGTTTTCCAGGAGGGCAGGCACCTCGTCCGGCAGAAAGACGGTCAGGCCGTCGGGCTTGCGGCGCTCCGAGGCCAGCTTGGCGAGCAGCTTGTTCGGAGCGATGCCGATGGAGCAGGTGATGCCGAAGCGCGCGCGGATGCGTGACTTGATCAGGTAGGCGATGCGCTCGGCACCGCCGAACAGCCGCAGCGAGCCGCTGACATCGAGGAAGGCTTCATCGATGGAAAAGACCTCCACCAACGGCGTGTAATCCCGCAGCAGCGCCATGATCTGTGTCGAGACATAGGTGTAAAGCCGGTTGTTGGCCGGCACCAGCTGCAGCCCCGGACAACGTTCGAACGCCTCGAAATGGGTCATGCCGGTTTTGACGCCGTGCGCGCGGGCCTCGTAGGAAGCCGTTAGGATGATCGAGCGCTTTTCACTGCCGGTGACCGCTATCGGCCGGCCGCGCAGCGCCGGGTTGGACTGCTGCTCCACCGCGGCGAAAAAAGCGTTCATGTCGACATGCATGATTGTTTTCATAGAAACTCGAGGTGCGAGGTGCGAAAACAGGCCACCATGTCAAGGCGCTGAATCAAGTCTTTGGACATCACGCAACACCGACCCTGCCTAAGAATTTTTTCGCGCGACCCAACCTCCATCAGAGACTTTCGATCTTTTCCAGTGACCAGGTCGTCGCCCCGAGATCGTAGACAAGCTCGTACAGCGCGCCCTCGTCGGTCACATGGAAGTGAATACGGACTGTTTCGCCCTTGCGATCACGCCAGCTGTTGGTGATCTGCCGGACGGTGTGCTTGCGCTGCCTGAGATCGAACCATATCGGCGTGATCCGGTTGCCGGGGCCGTGAATGACGCCGACCCGCAGGTTTTCTTCAATGGTCGGCATGACGGTCAAACCAGGCGACGGCAGAGACCGGTCACCTTGCCGACGATGACGACATCGGCCGTCCCGGCGGGAACGATGAGCGGCGCAAGGGAGGCATTCTCGGGCTGCAGCCGGATGCGGTCGCCTTCGTGATAAAAACGCTTCAAGGTCGCCTCGCCGTCGATCATGGCAACGACGATCTCGCCATTCTCGGCGGTCGGCTGCGGCCGGACGACGGCCAGGTCGCCGTCAACGATGTGCGCCTCGATCATCGAATCGCCCCGCACCCTCAAGAGAAAGGAGTCCGGCGATTTGACCAGGGATGCATCGACGCTGACATAACCGTCGATATCCTCCTGCGCCAGTTGCGGCTGGCCGGCGCGCACGGTGCCGACCAGCGGCAGGAGAGGCGACGCCGCACCGGAACGGCCGGTCAGCGAAATTCCCCGGGAGCTGCCGCGGCTGCGACGGATCAGGCCGGCACGCTCGAGCGCGGCCAGGTGGCGCAGCACCCCCAGGTTGCCGGCCACACCCAGTTCGGCAGCAATCTCCTGGAGGGTCGGCGGATAGCCGTTTTCCGCCACGCAGGCGACCAGGAAATCGTAGACCTGCTGCTGGCGACCAGTCAACGCTGCCATGCACTCCTCCTCCGCGAATAGGTTACCATAAAGTAACTAACACGCCCCGGGAACCAAGTCAAGCGACTCCACAAACGGGGATGACCTGACGCCGGCAATCTGCGATGATGACAAGCATGCCGCTTCCTCCCCACGACCATCACGCCGACCTGCCCGCCGACGACTGGCGCCCTCTCCCCGCCGATCTGACCGCAGCCGGCCGGACAAGCCTCTCCAGGCGCCGGCTGCGCAGCTGGTCGCTGGTGCTTGAGGCCCGCCGCCTCCCCTGGCGCAGCGAGCGCCACGGCTTCGGTTGGCACCTGCTGGTCCCGGCAGATCGCCTTGACCGGGCCATCGTCGAGCTGCGTCAGTACGAAACCGAAAACCGCGGCTGGCCGCCACCGCCACCGCAGACCGTGCCGCTGGCGGAGAACCGCACGGCCACCCTCTGGGTGCTGATCGCCATCGGCGTTTTCTACAACCTGACCTGGCACGACATCCGCCTGGCCGGACACGACCCAGTGGACTGGTTTGCCCTCGGCAACGCCCATGCCGGCAGGATCATGGCCGGCGAGTGGTGGCGGCCGGTGACCGCCCTCACCCTCCACGCCGACTGGCAGCACCTGCTCGGCAACCTGCTGATCGGCGGCATCTTCATCAGCCGGCTCTGCCGCGACCTGCGTTCGGGCTTCGCCTGGCTGCTGCTGCTTGCCGCGGGGGTGCTCGGCAACCTGGTCAACGCCACACTCCAGAGCCCGGACCATCGCGCCGTCGGCGCGTCCACCGCCATCTTCGGCGCAGTCGGCATGCTGGCCACCATCAGCATGGTGCGCTCCCGGCGCAGCCTGCAACCGCATCGTCGCTGGCTGCTGCCGGTGGCCGGCGGCTTCGGTCTCCTGGCCATGCTCGGCGCGGGGGGAGAAAACACCGACCTCGGCGCCCACCTGTTCGGCTTCCTGTTCGGCCTCCCCCTCGGGCTCGGCGCCGAATTGCTGGTCGAACGTCGGGGCCGCCCCGGCCCGAAGCTGAACCTGCTGCTGGCGGGCATCGCCATCGCGGTCGTCTTCGGCTCCTGGTGGGCGGCCCTCGCTTGAGGATGCGCGACCAGCCTTGACGAGCAGGCGAATCACGTTATCGTTTGAACTGTGCAACAACCGTTGTCAACAGGAGTGTCCCGCATGAAGAATTGGCCTTTTCAGCTCGGCTTTGCCGTCCTCGGCATCCTGATCGCCATCATCTACTGGCAGTTTTTCCGCTCCCAGCAGCCGCCGGACAAGGTGGTCATAGCGCCGCCGGTCGAACAGCCTGCCAGCCCTCCGGCGATCCGGCATCCGGTCAGCACCTCCGCGACGGACCTGCAGGCCTCGGCCCCGCTGATCCCGCCCGAACAGCCCCTTCCTTCCCTGAAGGAGAGCGACGCATCGATGGCGGCCATCCTGGCGAAGCTCTTCACCGACCAGAGACTCGACCGTTTCTTTTTCCTCGAACACTTCATCGAGCGTTTTGTCGTCATGGTCGACAATCTGCCGCGCCAGGAATTGCCGGCAACCCATCGGCCGCTGAAAAAACTTCAAGGTGAATTCCTGACGCTCGGTGACCGGGACAACCTCACCATGGACCCGGACAATGCAAAGCGCTATGCCCCCCTGGTCCGCATGTTGAACGCCCTCGACCGGGCCCAGGTGGTCGCGGTCTACCGACGGCTCTATCCCCTCTTCCAGGAAGCCTATGAACAGCTCGGCTACCCGCAAGGCTACTTCAACGACCGCCTGATCGAAGTGATCGACCACCTGCTGGCCACCCCGGAGTTTTCCGGGCCGATTCACCTGGTGCAACCCAAGGCCCTTTACCTCTACGCCGACCCCGACCTGGAAGCCTTCTCGGCCGGCCGCAAGATCCTGCTCCGCTGCGGACCGGAGAATGCCGCGCAGATCAAAAACCTGCTGCGGGCCTATCGTGAGCTGTTGACCACACAGCCACCATAATATTGCCCTTCGACAACAGTAAACATTTCGTTCCTACCACCCAGCAGTGCGCCCGAGCCTGGGTCGGCAAGCACCTGCTTTCCCGTGGGGGATGTCCCTCTGCGGCCCCGCCGAAGCAACAGTCACATCGTAAAATAACAAGAGAGAAGCGGGTCTGGCTAAGATTGGGCCGGCGGGATTCAGCCGACGGCAAAGAGCGGGTCGCTCAGACGGGTGCTGCGACAGACCGGGCACTTGCCCGGCCGGGTCAGGCGGTCCCGTTTCTGGAAGGTAAAACAGCAGTCGAGGCAGGTGGACGGCGTGATTTCAAGGCGCCGACCCTGGCTTCGCAGGCTTTTCTGCAGGTGCAGCAGGTGAGAGAGGACCTCTCTCTCGGAGAGGCCGGCAGCCTGGGACAGTTCCCTCAGGGTCGCCGGTCCGGCGCCAAGAACTTGGCCGAGACGTTCGCGGGCGGTCTGTACCCTGGCGGGCGGCGGAATCCGGTTCATTACGGGCGGGCAGGGTCGATCAGTGGTCGCCCTTGATGTACTTCTCAAGCTGCTTGATGACGAAATCCTTCTCGTCCAGCGAGGCTTTCACCAGGTCGCCGATCGACGCCAAGCCGACCAGCTTTTCCTCCTCCAGGACCGGCAGGTGGCGGCAGCGCTTGTCGGTCATGATCGCCATGGCTTCATCGACCGAGTCCTCTGGCGTAATGTAGCAAACATTTTCGGACATCACCTGCCGGACAAAGGCTTTCTGGGAGCAGCGTCCGCCGAGATCGACCTTGCGTGCGTGGTCACGCTCGGTAAAGATGCCGACGACGCGCCCTTCTTTCAGCACCACCAGGGCGCCGACCCCCTTTTCCGCCATCAGTGCCAGAGCCTCGTAGACGGTCGCCTCCGGCGCGATACTCCAGACGTCGCTTCCTTTGATTTTCAGAATTTGGGCGATGGTTTTGGACATGACGACGCTCCCTCTTTTTGTGCTGTAATTCCGTCTTGCCTCCAGGTAAACCCCGGTGAAAAAATCAGGTTGCGTTGCCGTCGACCGCTAAGCGGCAGGTGCCGGCCGACCGCTGAAAAAACGATCCTCGAGCATGATTTCGAACTCTGCCAGGACAATTTCGTCGATACCGAGGAACTGGGCTTCCGCGGTGGTCGGCAGCGTCAGGTCCGGCTGTCGCTCCAGACCGAGCCCTGCCTTGCGGCAGCCCTTGTTCGCCAGTTTGACCAGGGCAACGACGATGCTTTGCGATTCCAGGCCATCCTCGTGGTGATCGGCGACGATCTCGCGGTAGACTTCAGGCAGATGCCATTCTTCAAAAAGCCTCAGCCCCAGGCTGACATGCATATTCGAGAGAACTTCCTGGACC
>JBFIMV010000206.1:0-4948 GCA_041611575.1 Desulfuromonadales bacterium
GATGTTCTGCGCCGCCTCGGGCAATGGCGGCAGCCATGCCTTGAGTCGACCGAGGGGCAGGGTCCCGTTAATGAGGGTCACCTCGGCTGCCCGCGGAGGTTGCATCGCATCCCATGCGACGTGACCGGCCAGACGCGCACCATCGACCTGCAGGGTCAGGCTTTCAACCTGATGCTGCCCTTCCGTCGCGTGAAACACGCCTGCAGCGGCCAGATTTTCAATTTTGAACGGCGCCGGGCCGCCAGGCCCGGGGGCGATTTCGATCCCCGGAGAGTTGAGCAGGAGCTGGAGACTCAGGCTCCCGGCAGCCTGCCTCTCCATGTGCAGCTTCATGTCGCCATTGCCCCGGACGGAGGTCCCGGGAAGCAATGTGCCGGCGACGCAATCATACAGGGCGCCCGTGTCAAGGGCCTCAATGTCCGCATTCAGGTTGAACATCGATGAAATGCTTGCATCAGCGCCCAGGTCCAGGATACCGCTGCCGAGTATGCGCAGGGCGGATTCGAGCTCCTGTCCGGGAAGTTTGAGCTTGCCCTGCAAGTCGAACAGCGCTTCGCGTTCGATGCCCAGGTTCTCCAGTGTGCCTGTGAACTGGGAAATCTCCAGCCTTCCCCGTTGCTTGGGCAGGTCGATGAGCAAGACACCTTCAAAGAGGTCGAGGGAGCCGATGCTGATGCCGGAGAGCTTCGCCCGGTCGATCAGCGGGGAAGGTGGACTGTCTGCGGATTCCGGAGCAGCCTCAGGTGATGCCTGGTCCGGTGAGACGCGCAAGCGGGGGGCCAGGAAGCTGATCTTCGAAAAGCTGAAGCGTCGTTCAAGCAGTCCGCGCCACTTGAGATCGACCAGTATGGCGGGTGTCTCCAGCTCCAGGTGGGTCGCGTTGTTGCCGATCTGAAGGCCATCGACCCGCAGCGCCAGCCGGGTGTCGTGCAGTTGGTAGCGCAGGTTGCCGACCGAGACCGGCAGTGAGAGCAGAGACGACAGGTAGTCTTGAGCCTCCCGTCGATAATTGTTGAGATCAAAGGTCGCGACGAAGAAAGCGATCCAAGTGACCAGCAGTATAAGGCCACCCGATAAGGCCAGAAGAAGGCGATGCCGAAACGGACTGCGCTTGGCTTGACTGTCAGTCATGATGGCCATTGGATGAAAGGGGTGGGGAGTCGGGCGTGTCGGTCCCGGGCGGCAGTGGCAGGACGACCATGAAGCTGCTCCCTTGGCCGGGAGCGCTTTCCAGCCGGATGTAGCCACCGTGCAGGTTGACGATTTCTCTGGCCAAAGTCAGGCCCATGCCAACACCGCCGGTGCGTCGCCTGTCTCCCGTGTCGAGCCGGTGGAATGGTTTGAAGATGTTCTCATGTTCATGCGCGGGAATACCTATCCCCTGATCGCTGAAACGGATGACTGTTCTCCGGTTGTCTGAATGCCCGGAGATAATTATCTGTCCGCCCTGTGGCGAGTAGCGGCAGGCATTCGACAGGAATTGGGTGAAGACCTGAATAATCTCCTTGCGGTTGCCGAAGACCGGCAGCGTTTCAGGAATGTCGATGGTGATGTCGTGGTGCGACTGGCAGTCACGTGTGTTTTCCATGCTCCTGGTCACGAGTTCGCGCAGGGACAGGTATTCATAGTCGATACGTGCCCGGTCCGACTTGAACTTGCGGGCATCGAGGAAGCTGTTGACCAGGTCGGTCATCTTGTTTGCTTCCCGGTAGATGATATCTACGTGGCGGCGCACATCCGCCGGGAGGGAGGGCACATCACGCAGCAGTTCGGAAAAACCGCTGATGGCGGTCAACGGGGTCCGCATCTCGTGGCTGACGGCAGAGAGCAGGTCGTCCTTGATTTTTTCAAGTTCCTTGCGCTCGGTGACATCCATGGCGATTTCCAGGCGGACGAGACGGCCGTCCGTCCAGCGGATGGCCTTGTCGAAGCACTCGTACCAGCGCTGGTTCTTCGTGTTGCGGAATTCCCACATGACCGGTGGCCCGGCCTCTCCCGCCACCAGGAGCTGGTTGTTGGTGCAGAAGCCGCAGGGGTCGCTCATCCCCTGCTGGAGGTAGGCGTGGCAAGTTTGGTTTTTCCAGTCGTCGCCGAATGCGTCGGTGGTAAAGCGATTGACGAAGAGCAACTCATGCGTTTCGATGTCCGCGACATAGATGACGGCGTTCATCGAGTCGAACAGGGTGCGCATTTGGTTGAAGCTCTCGGCCAGGTCCTGTTGGGCCTTGGCCTGCTCTTCTTCGATGAGGGCCTCCTGTGCGTGAAGGTTTTTCAGGCAATGCCGCATGTAGGAGAAGAGGAGGATGGCCGTGACGGCCACGAACAGCCAGCCTTTGATGGTCTGGGCCGCAGTCAGCAAGGACGGATCAGTGAACATCATTGTCAGGGCTTTGTCGGAAAGAAAAATCCAGAGTCCGGCAATCAGGGCGTAAAAGACGGCGACCCGCAGTGCCGTGCGTTTGTGTAGTGCAGGTTTTTGGCTACAGCCTGTCGATGTCATATATCTTTCCGGTATCTGCCCGGGGATGTTCCCTGTTAAGAAAAAATCAACGACACCGCTACATTATACCTCTTCATTGCGGATTCGGGTGGGGAATTTCTTGTGTCGCGGCGAGAATTGCGTGTTGATCGATCCCCAGGTCCGAGAGCTGCACGCGCAGCGTGCTGGGGAGTGGTGACGTTATCTCTACGCGCCGCCCGTCCCCGGGAAGCCTGAAAGCCAGGCGGTAACAGTGCAGGAAGGGGTGTAACAGGCCCGGCAGGTAGGCACCCCGGTAACGTCGGTCGCCGTCGATCGGCCAGCCGGCATCAGCCAGCTGCCGGCGAATCTGGTGGCGACGTCCGGTGATCAGCTCGAGGGCAAGCAGGGTATGCCCGCTGCCGGTCGCGAGGCGACGATAACGGGTCAGCGAGGCCTTGTCCTTGCCGTGCCCGGGAACGGTCGAATCCAAAACCCCGTGCGGCGGCGGATGACCGCTGACCAGGGCCAGGTAGTCCTTGCGAAGCTCTCCCGCCATGAGCATCTTCCCCAGCGCACTGATGGACGAGCGCCCTTTGCCGTACAGGATCGGCCCGGAAGTGCCGATGTCGAGGCGGTGGATCGGGCCGACCTGGAAGGTTTCGTTTCGCAGGCCGAGATAATTTTTGAGGCGTGTCAGCAGGTCGTCTGCGTGGCCGCCGGCGGGATGAGTCATCAGCCCGGCCGGTTTGTCGAGCACCATGCATTCGCCGTCTTCGTAGAGGATCTGTGCCGGCGCGAGACGCGATTCAGCGATGAGTTCATTGATTCTTGATGAGGGGCGCAGGGAAAGAATGTCCCCGGGCTTGACCGGGTTGTCACCGGACGCCGGTGCGCCGTTCAGCAGGATACGCTGCTTCCTGGCAAGCTGGCCGAGGAAGCCGCGGGGTGCTGCCGGAATCCTGAGGTTGACAGCTTCAAGCAGCAGCAAGCCCTCTTCGCGAAGATTGACGGTCCAGGAATGTACGATCATGGCATTTAAGATATCGTTTTGAAAACGCCAGGGCAACAGGTTCCACCGAGAAAGGCCGGATATCTCCCCCTGGCTCACGCCTGCCTCTTCCCGGGCGGAAGAAACGGCGCCGCGCTGGAGCTTCCTGCTGGATTGGGGCGGTTCATTATTCTTTACAGTGCCGCCATTGCTTGATAACATCACCGGCTACTTGCCGACAGTGCAGCAGCAGTTCCCTGGAGAGACGGTGGTTCCGGCACCGCCCTGTCCGTATCCCAGTTGTCCGATGAGAATTAAACGCATTGAAATAACGGGCTTCAAGTCCTTCGTCGAACGCACGATCCTCGATTTCGAGGATGGGATTACGTCGATCGTCGGTCCCAACGGCTGTGGCAAGAGCAACGTCGTCGATGCCATCCGCTGGGTCATGGGGGAGCAGAGCGCCAGAAACCTGCGGGGCAAGCTGATGGAGGATGTCATCTTCGGCGGCAGCGAGAGCCGCAAGCCGCTCGGCATGGCGGAGGTCAGCCTGGTCATGGACAACACCTCCGGCCTGGCCCCGGCAGCGTTCCGTGAATATGCCGAAATCCAGGTGACGCGTCGTCTCTACCGCAACGGTGAAAGCGACTACCTGCTCAACAAGACCCAATGCCGGCTGCTCGACATCACCGAGCTGTTCATGGATACCGGCGTCGGTACCCGGGCCTATTCGATCATCGAGCAGGGCAAGATCGGCATGATCATCAACTCCAAGCCGGAAGACCGGCGCGGCCTGATCGAGGAGGCCGCAGGAGTCACGAAGTACAAGGCCCGCAAAAAAACCGCTTTGCGCAAGATCGAAGCCACCCGCCAGAACCTGCTGCGCCTCGGTGACATCGTCAACGAGGTCCGCCGGCAGATGAACAGCCTCAAACGCCAGGCGCAGCGCGCCCAGAAGTTCCGTGAATACCGTGAAGAGCTGCGTGATGTCGAGCTCCAGTTCGCCTTGCGCCAGTTCGCTGCGCTGACCGAACGCGCCGCCCTTGCCGGGCGGTCGGCCGAAGAGCAGGCCTCTCAGGTCGAGGCAGCGGTCCGGCTGACGGAGCAAACCGAGCTCGAGCTCGAACAGGCTCGTATCGCGCATGTGGAGCGCGAGAAGGAGACGGCCCAGGGCCAGGAAAAGGTGTTTCACCTGACCGGGGAGATTCAGCGTGTCGAAAGTCGCCTCGAGTTCGGTTCCCGGGAGGTCTCGTCGCTTGATCGCCAGCAGGAAAAAAATGCTGCGGAGCTCGAGGAAATAAAGCGTCGGCTGGCCGAGATCGATGATGAAGAGACCTCGCTGCGTCAGGCCCGGTCCGATCAAACAGGCCTGTTCGAGGCAGAGCAGGGCAAGCTGGCAGATCACGAGGAGCTCCTGGCCGATCTGACAGAGCAGGAAGACAGCCTCGGCCGGCAGCTGGAGCAGGTCCGCCAGAAGCTTTACACTCTCCTTTCCGAAC
>JBFIMV010000207.1:0-4939 GCA_041611575.1 Desulfuromonadales bacterium
GTGTCATGCTTGCAGAGGAAGACCGGAACGCCCGAACCGGCCAGGATCCGTGCAGTTTCCCTGGCAAAATTCGCCCCGAGGAAGCGGCTGTCATGACCGACGACCAGGCCCTGCCCGGCGCTGCCGTCTTCACGCACATGGTCGGCAATCGCCTGGGTGACGATGCGCACGTTTTCGAGGGTGAAGTCTTCGGCGAGGATACCCCGCCAGCCTGAAGTGCCGAATTTGATCGGATGCATGTGAAACCCTCCACAAGTCGTCGAGATGCACAGGCCGCAGCCCATACTGAATCATATCACAGGAATGCGCACCTTCTAGTCCGCACAGAGATCACTGGCTTTCATCGTCCGGCAGGACCGGGGCGGGATAGTCCTCCAACCCGGCGACATAGGGGCAGTACGCCGGCAGGAACCCCCTGGCGAGATGGTCCCGCGTGAGGCGCACGCAACCCGGTCGTCTTGTCTCGCGCTCTTCATAGACGCGGCAGAGGCAGGTTTCCAGGTCCAGGAACTCACAGGGCTGGTCGGTGTAATAGATCGTCCCCTGGTATTCGATTTTTTCGTAACAGCAGCGGCCGCACCTGCGACACAGGGACTCCCAGAGACGGCTGCCGGCCCGAACGTCATCTTTCATCCCTGCAAACTAACCGAGGAAAAGAATCAGGTCAACAGGCAGGAGTTCGTGAGCTTTTTTGTTGACAGGGCGGTGCAAATCGGAGTAGAAAAGGCCTCTTTGAAACCAGTACATGCACGCAGGCAAAGGAGTACCCATCATGCAGTGTCAAACCGTTCTTCCCGGTCGGGAATGCACTTTCTGGGGCAAGCAAGGCTGTGTTTTTGAAGACAACAGCTGCCAGAACGTTATCGAGATGTGCGTCGGCTGCGACAATATCGTCGAAGGGACCATCGGCCCGGTCTGCACCAAGGCCCCGGCCCCGCTGAAAAAGTGGTCGACCGGCCTGTGCAACTACGCGACCCATCGCAAGGTGGAAGTCAAGATCTCCGAAGTCAAGGTCAACCCGCTCAAGGCTTCGAAGCGCGCCGGTCGTAAATAACGATCCACCGCACCAAGGCACAGAACAGGCCGGCACCCTCGGGGTTGCCGGCCTGATTTTTTTCGATGCGCTACCACCGGACAATGCGGACTGCTCAGGTCTCCTTCTTGAACGGTGGCGGCAGCGGGCCGCTGCCGTTGGCCGTCCCCTGTCCCCCCAGAGGGATGACTTTCGCCTGCCCCTCCCGCGCGACCTCCTCGATGCGGCTGACGGCGTGATACGGAATCAGCAGCCGTTTGACTCCGGCAAACTCGTTTCTCAGCGCGTCCTCGTTCGGATCGACGACGATCGTCGACTTTTCGCCGAAGACGATCTCCTCGATCTCGACAAATCCGTACATCTCGCCCTGGCTCACCCTGCGGGCGTAAATCTCATAACCTTTCCCCTGGCTGACGAAGAAGACGCGGTAGACACTCTTTTTCTGCGGACTCATCGTTTGCATCCTGTCATTTCGCCACGACAAAGGAGCTGCGGTAGCCATTCTGCTCAAAATGCAGCAGGGCCTCTTCCGCCTTGAGCATGTCCGGGTAGAGACCGACGCGCACGCGGTAGAAACGCTGCCCGGCGACCCAGCCTTCGACAACGGCGGAACTGCCGTAGCGGGCCTTGAGGTCGGCGGCCAGGCGCTGGGCGTTTTCCCGCACGGTGAAGGCCCCCACCTGGATCATGAACGGCCCGACCTCGTAGCTCGCCGGCTGGGTGTAATGCGGCGTCGCGCTCCCTTTTTGCTCATCGCGATAGCCGAGCACCTCGATCTGCACCGGTGCCGTCCCGGGCCCGATGATGTCGAGCTCCTTCGCGGCACTGTAGGACAGGTCGACGATACGCTCGCGGACAAACGGCCCCCGGTCGTTGATGCGGACCACCGTCGAGCGGCCATTGTTCAGATTGGTCACCCGCAGGTGGACATTCATCGGCAGGGTCTTGTGGGCCGCCGTCATGGCGTACATATCGTAAATCTCACCGTTGCTGGTTTTCCGCCCGTGGAAATCCTTGCCGTACCAGCTGGCGATGCCCTTTTCGACAAAACCGTCGGCCGTCTGCATCGGCTGGTAGCGCCGGCCGTTGACCTCGTAGGGTTTCTGCGTGCCTTTCAGATGTGGTTGCGATGGCGTGTCGATCACCCGGACCTTGTAGGCCGGCTTGCTGCAGGCGCTCAGAAGCAGGAGAACCACGACCAAGGCCAGCCAATTTCGAAT
Source organism: Desulfuromonadales bacterium (assembly GCA_041611575.1). Lineage (GTDB taxonomy): Bacteria > Desulfobacterota > Desulfuromonadia > Desulfuromonadales > BM103 > JBFIMV01. The sequence goes on from JBFIMV010000207.1 coordinate 2,254, forward strand.
TTTGAATTTTGAATTATGAATCGTATCCATCACATTTCACACTTCGTCTGAAATCTCAAGGCAGCGACAAACAAAAGGGGCCAGCATCTCGCAAAGCCGCCCCTCTTGTCCCGTATTCGCTTTACCCTGTGTGGCCGCAGGTTACTCTTCGACCACCGTCATGGCCCGGAACTTCTGGTAGCGCTGCTCGACCAGCTCCTCGGGGGACAGCTCCTTGAGCGCGGCCAGGTGTTTTTTCAGATATTCCTTCACCTTGGCGGCGGCATCGACATGGTTGTTGTGGGCGCCACCTGCCGGTTCGGGAATGACGTCATCGATGACGGTCCCGAGCGAGTCGATATCCATCGCGGTCAGCTTGAGGGCCTCCGCCGCCTCCGGACCGCGACTGCCGTCGCTCCAGAGGATCGCGGCGCAGCCCTCGGGGGAGATGACCGCGTAGACCGAGTACTGCATCATCATCACCTTGTTGCCGACGGCGATGGCCAGGGCGCCGCCCGAGCCGCCCTCGCCGGTCACCGTGACGATGATCGGCACGGTCAGGGCCGCCATCTCGCGCAGGTTGCGGGCGATGGCCTCGGCCTGGCCGCGCTCCTCGGCGCCGATGCCGGGAAAGGCTCCCGGGGTGTCGACAAACGTGAAGATCGGCAGGCGGAACTGCTCGGCCATCTGCATGACGCGCAGCGCCTTGCGATAGCCCTCGGGGTTCGGCATGCCGAAATTACGGTAGACCTTCTCCTTGGTGTCACGCCCCTTCTGGTGACCGATGACCACGCAGGGCTCGCCATCGAGCCGGGCGAAACCACAGACCAGCGCCGGGTCGTCACGAAAGTTGCGGTCGCCGTGCACCTCGAACCAGTCGGTGAAAATGTGCTTGATGTAGTCGAGAGTGTAGGGGCGGGCCTGATGGCGCGCCAGCTGGGTGCGCTGCCAGCGGGTCAAGTTGGAAAAAATCTCGTCACGCAATTTTTCCGACTTCTTTTCCAGCTTCTTGATATCCGAGGAAAAATCGACACTGTCCGTCGAATACCTCCGCAGCTCCTTGATCTTCTGTTCAAGTTCCACCAGAGGTTTTTCAAAATCGAGAAAAAACTGCATCAGCAGGCTCCTGTTGAAGGCTTGTGCGGCCGGGCTGTATGAAACGGTCTATTCAAATGTGACGACATTATAACCGAACAACTTCTCAACGTCACCCATCATTTCGTCACTGGCCTGCAGCTGCAGGCTCTCGGGCAGGGTGATCACCGTCTCACTGCGATTGGGGATGACCAGGTGGATCAAGGCTTCGCAATTCCCGCGAGATCGGGACATGATCTCCTTGAGGGCCCGCAGCTGGCGGTCATCGAGGCCGGGCGTGGTCAGGCGGAAGTGGACTTTGCTGGTGACACGTTCCTGGACCTCCTTGAGCGTGAGGACCTCGCTGACGAGGATTTTGCAGGCGTCCTCGCCGACGTCGACCGTCCCCTTGACGAGCAGCGGGATCTCGCTGTTGAGCAGCTCGGCCGACTGCGTGTAGGTCTCCGGGAAGACGACCATCTCGACGAAGCCGCTCAAATCCTCGAGCGTCACGAAGGCCATGCGTTCGCCCTTGCGGGTATTCAGCAGCTTGATGCCGGTGACGATGCCGCAAACGCTCACCTCGGCCTTGTCGTTCTGCTCGCCGAGGTCGGCGGTCGCACAGGTGGCAAAGCGTTTGATCGCCTCGCTGTGGCGCGCCAGGGGATGGCCGGTGATGTAAAAACCGATCGCTTCCTTCTCGTTGGCCAGGAGCACGTTCTCCGGCCATTCTTCAAGTTCGGGCAGCTGACCGTAGGCATGGCCGTTCTGGGTGACGATCTGGTCGGTGCCGAAGAGCGACTCCTGGCCCGACTCCTTCTCGCGCTGCAGCTTCTGTCCCGACTCCATCGCCTCTTCGAGGACCGCCATGAACTGGGCCCGCCGGCCCTGCAACGTATCAAAGGCGCCGCACTTGATCAGCGCTTCCACCACCCGCTTGTTGACACGGCGCAAATCGACACGCTCGCAGAAGTCGTGCAGCGATTCGAACGGGCCGTCGCCGCGGGCTTCGACGATCGCCTCGACGGCGCCGCCGCCGACCCCCTTGACGGCGCCGAGACCGAACCGGATGTCCTTTTCGTGGACGGTGAAGTCACGGCACGACGCATTGATGTCGGGCGGCAGGATGGCGATCCCCATGTTGCGGATCTCGTTGATGTTCTTGATGACCTTGTCGGTGTTCTCCATGTCCTCGGTGAGGAGCGCGGCCATGAACTCCACCGGGTAGCGGGCCTTGAGGTAGGCGGTCTGGTAGGCGATCAAGGCGTAGGCCGCCGAATGGGACTTGTTGAAACCGTATTCGGCGAACTTCTCCATCTGGTCGAAGACCGTCTCGGCCTTCTTGGGGTCGAGCTTGTTGGCCTTCGCCCCTTCGAGGAAGATCTTTTTCTGCTTGGCCATCTCCTCGGGCTTTTTCTTGCCCATGGCGCGTCGCAGCAGGTCCGCGCCGCCGAGGGTGTACTGACCGAGGCTCTGGGCGATCTGCATGACCTGCTCCTGGTAGACGACGACGCCGTAGGTATCCTTGAGGATCGGCTCGAGCTGCGGGAGGTCGTAATGAATCTCCTCAACGCCGTGCTTGCGCTTGATGAACGAGTCGACCATGCCGGAGCCGAGCGGGCCCGGCCGATAA
>JBFIMV010000208.1:0-4926 GCA_041611575.1 Desulfuromonadales bacterium
GCCCAGCCGGCTGCGGCGAACTTCGGATCCTTGCTCTTGTCGTTGTAGTACTGGATGCGGCCGTCGCCGTTCTTGTCGGTGAACTTGAGCAGGCCGGTGACTTCCCAGCGCTTCATCCAGTCGGGACGCTCGTCATACAGGATTTGGGCGTCCGGGGCCATGAGGTCCACGGTGCCGGCGACGATGCCCGGGTTGAGGGTCTTGAGCAGGTTCATCTTCGCCATGGCGGCCACGCCGGGGGCGGTGGTGTAGAGGATGGCGATGAAGACCAGCGCCCAACCGGCCGAGGAACGCGCGTCCTTGACCTTGGGAACCGTGAAGAAGCGGATGATGACGTGCGGCAGACCGGCGGTACCGATCATCAGCGACACGGTGTAGACGAACATGTTCAGGGTGCTGATACGGGTGCTGGTGGTGTACTGCGGGAAGCCGAGATCGGTGACGATCATGTCGAGCTTGTGCAGCAGGCTGACATTGCTGCCGATCATGTCGGAGCCGAGGCCGAGCTGCGGCAGCGGGTTGCCGGTCAGCTGCAGCGAGATGAAGACGGCCGGGATGGTGTAGGCCAGGATCAGGACGCAGTACTGGGCGACCTGGGTGTAGGTGATGCCCTTCATGCCGCCGAACACCGCGTACATGAAGACGATGCCCATGCCGACGAAGATGCCGGTGGCGTTGGAGACGCCGAGGAAGCGCGAGAAGGCGACGCCGACGCCGGTCATCTGGCCGATGATGTAGGTCACCGAGGCGACGATCAGGCAGATAACCGCAACCGAGCTGGCGCCCTTGGAATAGAAGCGGTCACCGACGAACTGCGGCACGGTGTACTTGCCGAACTTGCGCAGGTAGGGGGCGAGCAGCATGGCCAGGAGGACGTAGCCGCCGGTCCAGCCCATGAGGAAGAGACCGCCGCCGTAGCCCATGTTGGAGATCAGGCCGGCCATGGAGATGAACGAGGCCGCCGACATCCAGTCGGCGCCGGTCGCCATACCGTTCATGACCGGGTGAACGCCGCCACCGGCAACGTAGAATTCGCTGGTGCTGCCGGCGCGCGCCCAGATGGCGATGCCGATGTACAGCGCAAAGGTGGCGCCAACGACAAGATAAGTAATTGTTTGAAGATCCATTTATTTCGTCCTCCCTTTATTCTTCGTGAACATCAAATTTTTCGTCGATCTTCCCCATGCGCCAGGCGTAGATGAAGATGAGGGCGACGAATACGTACATGGAACCCTGCTGGGCGAACCAGAAGCCGAGCGGATAGCCGCCGAGGCTGATGTTGTTGAGCGCGCTGGCCCACAGGATGCCGCAACCATAGGATACGAAGAACCAGACAGCCAGGACCTGGGCTACCAGAGTCAGGACCGCCTTCCAATATGCTGCTCCACTTTTGTCCATAATGACCTCCTAAAAAAATGAATGATCGGCCCGAATTTTCTCCGGACCACGCCGGTGCTGCTGACAACCTCCTTTCGAAAGTCTTGTCATTTGTTATCTGTAGCCTGCCTTGTTGACGTCATTGCCGAAGTGCCCGAGGCGTGAAGAGATTATGGTGCCAGCCTCTTTCAGCTTTGGGAGGATCACCTCTGTTCCCTGCTTGCGCGTCAGGCGAAATTCCGGCCCGACCATGCACAGGCTGCCCGGGACATTCCCTTTGGCGTCAATCAGCGGAACCGCGAGAGAGGCGACCCCTTCACCGTAACCGCCACGTTCATAGCAGTAGCCCTGCTCTGCGATCTCACGCAAATTCACGCTCTTCGCCGCGAGTTCCGTCAGCACATTGTTGCGGCGGTGGCTCTCGCTGTAGGCCAGGATCACCTGACCGGCCGAGGTTTCACAAATCGGATATCGACTGCCGACCAACGGCACGATCTTGACCTGCTGGGTGGTGTCGACCATGTCGAGCATCAGAACCTCTTTGCCGCGCGGTACGACCAGGTAGAGCGCCTCGTTGCAATCCCTTGCCAACCTGTTGACCACCGGCTTGGCCTTGCGCAGCAAGCCCATGCGCGAGAGAAACTTCTGGCCGATTTCGTAGGCCGACAAACCGAGGCGGTACTTGCGGGAATCTTCCGACTTCTCCACGTAGCCGCGGTTTTCAAAGGTGGCCAGGTAGCGGAACAAGCTGACCTTGTTCATCCCCAACCGCTTGCTCAGGTTCGACACCCGAACCTCGTCCCCCTCCTCGCATAGTGCTTCAAGAACATCCAGGGCGTTGTCGACGGACTGGATGAAATACGTGTCTTTTCTTCTGACGGGCAATGGCCAATTCCTAACGTTACGTTTTGCTTCGGGAGATGACCCCCGGCGATGGAACAACTGGCGGAAACGGCGATGATGAACTGCCTTGAACACCATGAAATTCGTGAACACTTCGATGTGTAAAAATAAATTGTTGTTCTATTTCTGTCAACCCTATTATGTATTTTTTTTATATGGATGATAAAAAGCATTTATTTACAGCAAGTTAACGACGTATATGCCTTGCAATAATTTAAAAAATTGTTCTATGAAAATCGTCGGGCTGCCGTCAAATCATGGTGCAATTTGTTGCAGATTTTCCCGGTGTTTTAAAAAGAAGAAATAACGTTATGTCGCGTACGCCTGACGAAAAAAAGCAGAAGGGCCGGCCGCCGCTGGTGGCCGGGAAGCCGCCGGCGAGGTGCTCCGGGATTATTGAAAGGTTATATTCAGGCTATCTCAGAAAGAAAAGTTCAGGGCCCTGGCACCGTTAAGCGCCAAGGCCCTGAAAACCTGGCCGACGTGGACTGTTGCCATAACGGCGACCACACCGGGATCACGGTCGCGGGCGACATGTCTGCGTCAAGAAATATGCAACTATTTGACCATCCAGCCTGCCAGCCCCTGCATAATCATTTCGATCGAATAAGTTCCGATCACCAGGGCGGTGATCCGCCCCATGACCTCGACATAACGCTCGATCAGTTTTTCATTGCGCGGCTTGACGAAATCGTGCAGCCACTTGAGAATCAGGACGACGAAAACCGTGATCAGCACGGTCAGAAAAATTCCTGTGACCGCCGGCAGCGGCGCAAGCCGGCTCCCCGCCAGGATGCTGGCGCTGACCGTACCGGGCCCGATCATAATCGGCATGGCGACGGAACCGGCAATGTGCTCAGGAGCACCACGGATTTTCCGCAAGGCATCGGGGCCGGTAAATAAGAACTGAATGCCAATCAACAGAAAGATGATCCCCCCGAAGACCTGGAAAGAAGCGAAGCGCGCCTGCAGGAGATCCTCGAAGATAACATCTCCGAGCAACGCAAAGACCGAGAAGACGGTGCTGCTGATCAATCCCGCCCGCAACATGACGCGACGAAACTCCCGGCGTTCGAGATCCTGGACCAGGTCTATCAGATAGATGATCAGGAGAAACGGGTTGAGCAGCATCAGCAACAGCATCAATGAGCTGATGAAGACCTGGATATCCATACCGCGTCCTTCAACAAAAAGCCCGCTGCCCCTACCGGAAGGCAGGGGCAGCGGGCTTGTCCGGGGTGACTAGAGTGCCGCCTTGCGAGCTTCTGCCAGCCACTGGTCCCATTGGGACCGGTTGTCGGCAATCCACTCGTCGGCATGGCGCTCGATGTCTTTTTGTGATTTCTCGCCGTTCTCCATGCGCGTGTTCTGGACGTTGATGTCACTCAGCGGCAGCGTGAACACCTCGAAAAACCGTTTCGCCGCAGGGTTCTTCTCGAGGAACACCTTGTTGGCCACCACCTGGATATCACTGACGACAAAGCCGGCCTTGAGCGGATCGGACACCGCTCCCTCGATACCGCTGACCGTCATGCGGTCTTCGCCGGCCTTCTGCGACTCCTTGGGGATGATTTTCGGCACGTTGATCCACAACACGTCCTTGCCGGGCTTGAGCATGCCGATGGTCCAGTTCGGAGCCCAGGTATAGAAGAAAATCGGTTCGCCTGATTTGAAGCGGGCCAGGGTGTCGGCCATGCTGGCCGAATACCCGGCCTTGATCGGGTTGATATGAGCGTCAAGGTCATAGACCTCAAAATGGTGGGTGATGACCTTCTCACAGCCCCAGCCGGGAGGACAGGCGGTCAAGTCGGCCTTGCCGTCGCCGTTGGCGTCAAACGCCTTCTTGACTTCGGGGCGCTTGAAGTCCTCAAGCGACTGGATGCCGAACTCTTCCACGTGCTTTTTCGACACCAGGTAGCCCTGAAGCCCGCCCGCCTTGACCACGTACCCGACCACTTCGACCCGCTCTTCGGAGCGTTTCGGCATCTGGCTGACGTGATTCGGAAACCATCCGTTCGTCCAGTAGTCAACATCGCCAAGCATCACCGACTGGTAAAAAAGCGGGTTCTGCAATTCCTTGGGCTCATCCACTTTATACCCCAGTTCCTCGAGACCGGCGCGGACCAGGGCCTCCTGGAAATAACCGGTGTTCCAGGTGGCGCGGGCCGGACGAACCTCGACCCCGGCTCCCGGCTTTTGCGGATTGGCCGACACGGGGACAGCCAGGGACAACATCGCCAGAATCATCAATAAACGTTTCATGTTTTTTTTCTCCTTTTTACGCGTTTGAGGGACAGACTATTTGCGGGCAAACCCCTGAGTGATCCGGTCGAGCATCATGGCCAGCAGCACAATCGCCAGGCCACCGATCGTCGCCAGACCGATCTCGAGGGTGTTCAGCCCCTGAACAACCGGGTTGCCAAGCCCGCCGGCCCCGATCAGGGCGGCGATCACCACCATGGACAGGGCCATCATCAGGGTTTGGTTGAGCCCGGCCATGATCGACGGCAGGGCCAGGGGGAACTGGACCTTGCGCAGCACCTGCCAGGGGGTGGCGCCGAAGGCCAGCGCCGCCTCAATCAGCTCCGGATGCACCTGGCGGATGCCGAGGCTGGTCAGGCGAACGATCGGCGGCAGGGCGAACAC
>JBFIMV010000209.1:0-4923 GCA_041611575.1 Desulfuromonadales bacterium
ACCCTCGAAGAGGCCGGTGACCTCAGCGCGGTGATCGATGGAGTCCGCTGCAGGGCGACCATTGTGCGCCGTGGTTTCGAGCGGATCATTCTCGTCGATGGCGTCAGTCACGCGCTCCTGTTGCATGACCCGGCGCAGCATGCGGCCGATCGCGAGGCCGGTGGCGGTCGTCTGACCGCGCCGATGCCCGGTAAAATCGTCGCCTTGCTGGTTGCGGATGGAGAGCAGGTCAAGCGGGGGGCGCCGCTGATGATCATGGAGGCGATGAAGATGGAGCATACCATCAAGGCGCCGGCCGACGGCCGGGTGGTGAGCCTGCCGTTCCAAGTCGGCGACATGGTCAGTGAAGGGGTGGACCTGCTGGTCTTCGAAGCCGGGGAGGCCGAAGGATGAATCTCCCCCCCCGGGTCAAGATGGTCGAGGTCGGCCCCCGCGACGGTCTGCAGAACGAAAGCACGCCGGTGTCCTTGCAGGACAAGATCGCCCTGATCAACCTCCTGAGCGCTGCCGGCGTGCCGGTGATCGAGGCCGCCAGCTTTGTTTCGCCCAAAGCGGTGCCGCAAATGAGCGATGCGGCTGCGGTGATGAGCGGCATCACCCGCTGGCCCGGCACGGTCTACTCGGCCCTCGTGCCGAACCGCAAAGGGCTGGAATCGGCCATGTCGGCCGGGGTCTCCGAAGTCGCCATATTCGGTTCAGCCTCGGAAACCTTCTCGCAGCGCAACATCAACTGCTCGATCAGGCAAAGCCTGGAACGTTTTGCCGAGGTTGCCGAACTGGCGCTGGCACGTGGGCTCCGTCTGCGCGGTTATGTCTCCTGTGTCGCCGGTTGCCCGTACGAAGGGACCGTCGCTCCGGATTCGGTCGCGGAGATTGCCGGGCGCCTGCTGGAACTCGGCTGTCACGAAATTTCCCTTGGCGACACCATCGGTGTCGGCACCCCGGGGCAGATTTGCCATCTTATCGATATTGTGGCGGAGCAGGTTCCGCTGGAGATGCTGGCGATCCATTGCCATGATACCTATGGCCAGGCCCTGGCGAACATCCTGGCGGCGCTCGAGAAAGGCGTTGGCGTGATAGACAGCTCGGTCGCCGGCCTGGGCGGCTGCCCTTACGCGCCGGGCGCGTCGGGCAACGTGGCGAGCGAGGATGTCCTCTATATGCTCAATGGCCTCGGCATCGAGACCGGCGTCGATCTCGACGCCCTGGTAAGCGCCGGGCAATTTATCTGCGGCCGGCTCGGCAGGCAAAACGGCTCAAAGGTGGCGCGTGCGCGCGGCGCAGCATGTGCCCCGGTCTGAAAAGGCCGAAAAACTGACATCAGTGTGCCCGGCTGTTAAGCCGGAACGAAGGAGAAAGCAATGATACTCAAAGACATCATGGTCCACGTCGATACCACGCCCAGTTGCAAAACAAGGCTGGAGGCCGCCGCCGCTCTGGCCCGCCGGCAGGGGGCCACCCTGACCGGGCTGTATGTCTATTCCGCACCGCGACTCGAATTTCATGGCCAGCGCCCTGAGACGGTGCGCCAGAAGCTCTTCGCGCCTTTCGAGCAAAAGGGGCTTGCCACCGAGTGGCTGCCGGTTGAACTGGGCTCAACCAAGACGAGCGTCGCCGAGATGGTCGCTTACCACGCCTGCTTCACCGACCTGCTGGTCATCAGCCAGCCGTCCGTCGGCCGGACCCGCGCCGACCGGCATGATGAGCTTGCCGGACCGGAGCGCATCCTGCTCGGTTCCGGCCGCCCGGTGCTGATCGTTCCCAGGACAGGGCAGTTTCCACACATTGGTGAACGCATCATGGTCGCCTGGAAGGCCGGTCCCAAAGCCTCGCGGGCTCTTTATGGTGCTTTGCCGCTGCTGCAGGGTGCGAATCATGTCAGTCTGGTATCGGTCGGTGGCGATGGCTTCCGGGCGAACGAAGCGGAGCTGCTCGGCGGCTACCTTGCCAAGCACACGGTCAAATCGCGGTTGGAAAAAATCCCTGCGGGCGACTTGAGCATCGGCGACACCCTGCTCAACCTGGTGGCCGACGAAGGGATCGACCTGCTGGTGCTCGGCGTGCACGTCCTCAGCCGCCGCGGCCAACTCGACATGGGAGAGGTCGCCCGCTACCTGCTCGGACAGATGACCGTGCCGATGCTGCTGTCCCACTGAGATTAAAAACGCAACGCCGCCCGAAAGGGCGGCGTTGCCGTCAGATCAAATGCAAGCCGCGGTCACTCCTTCAGCCGCACCCGCAGCTGTCCGTCGCTGATTTCAACCGCGTCAACCCCATCGGCAAAAGCACTCCAGAAACCCCTCTCACCACCGAACTCCTTCACCAGGTCGACGTTTTTGATGTTGCCGAGCCAGGCGTTAGGGATCGGCACTCCCCAGAGACTGATACCCCTCAGGGCGACGACCGGCTTGCTGTCACGGTAGGCGAGTTCGAGTCCCGCCGTGACCTTGAGGGTTTTGCCGCCAAGGACCGGGAACTCCTCGTCGAGGGGGATGAGGAGCTTGGCGCTGGCCAGGTCGTCGGAGAGGTCGATCGCCAGTTTCGAGGCGAGATCGGTGTTTTTCGCCAGCAGGGCGTTGAGCTCCCGCTCGGAGAGGACGATCTGGCGATCTGCGTCCGACTCGCTGTAGCGCTCGGGGATGAGATTGCCGTCGCCATCCGTCTGCCGGCTTTCGCTATGCAACACAGGGCGTCGTTGCATGCTGTCGAGGCGCTCCAGTTTCTGTTCCAGCACCTGCTCCTCGCGGGCCGAGAGGGTGACCGGCTTGAACGCGCCGGGGAAGAGGTAGGCGTAGATCGCCCAGACGGCAAGCAAAGTGGTAATGACCGTGGTGATAACGACGATGCCGAGAATCTTCAGCCAGCTGTGGCGCGGTTTCTGCGCAGGGACTGTCGGGGTCGTGGTCGGGGGTCCTTGCGGCGTCGGTTGCTTTCGATCTCCCGGAGGGAGGGGGGAGAGGCTCTGGTCAGTGTCGGTCATCATTGTCATCCTGTCAGGGGGGCCGGTTATCCGGCCACCAGTTGTTGGTAATCTGCGTAGGGGCGGAAGCCGACCAGTGCGCGTCCCCGGTAGAGGACGGTCGGTACGGCGGTCACGCCCATCTCGCCGGCACGCTGCCAGTCAGCGTCGACGGCTGCGACATGGCTCTGTTCGGCGACGACCCTGAGGGCGTCGTCCGGATCAAGGCCGGCTATGGCGGCGATAACCGCCAGCTCCTCCGGCAGCGCGATGTTGCGCCCATCGACGAAGTAGGCCCGATAGACTGCAGCGTGGAAGCTGTCTCCGGCCCCCTGCTCCTCGGCCCACTTGCCGAGCTCCTGGGCGCGGCGGCTGTTGTAGGTGCGACTGCGCTTGCCGAGCGGCAGATCCAACTCGGCTGCGACCGCAGCCAACCGATCGAGCATTGCTGCGATGTCCATGCGGCCGGCGAAGAGCTCAGCGAGATCGCGTCCTTCATCGGGGGTCTCCGGGTGCAGGGGGAAGCACCGCCAGCGGATTGTCAGGCCGAATTCCTGTCGCAAACGATCGGTGCGCACGGCACCGAAATAGCACCAGGGTCAGACATAGTCGAAGAAAATTTCCAGTTCATTCATGGTCTCAAGATTATCAGACCCGTCGAAAACGGCAATGGCGGGCCGCCAATCAGCAGCAGCCCGCCGTCGCTGGCCGTCGCCTCTGAAAAGAGCGGACGAGTCTAGTTGCTCCAGCCCCAGCCGAACAGGAATCCCGGTTGTCGGATCACCACGTTGAAATGGCTGTTATAGCGGTCGCGCTGCACACGATAGGTGTGACGGTAATCATGGCGACTCGGTACGGGGCGATAGACGATGTGGCGATGATCGTGACGACGGTTATGCCGGTAATCATACCGGTCATCGTGACGACGATCATAACGGGCATGCAGACGTTTGCCCACGCGGTCGAAGTGTCGGTCGATCCGGTCGCCCTTTGCTCTCAGGCGGTCGGCCTTGTGATGTTTCCCCCTGGCATCGGCGTGGTCGGCCCTGTGGTCGAAGCGCCGTTCGATCCGGTCGCCTTTACGGTCGAACCTGTGCTCGATGCGCTCACCGGGCGATAAGTAACCACGGTCATGGCGATCATAACGATCATAACGGTCATAACGGTCATAACGGTCATGGCGACCATCACCACGTTCTGCCAGTGCCGGGGTGAGCAGGGCTGTGAGCAGTATCATCAGGGTCAGGGCAATCAGTCTGTTCATGATTCGTCTCCTTAAATTAGACGTGGCGCCGAATCGCGCTGTTGACCTTTAAGACGGATGAAACAGCCGTGGGTTTACCCTTGGAGAACAGGATTGTTGCAACCACTGCGGCGACAGCCTAGAATCGGTAGGCGGAAGCAAGGCCCTTTGCCCGGATCACGAACTCCCGAAGGGAGCAAGACATGACGGTCCTGCTGCTATTGACAATCGCTATGACCATCTGGGCGGTGGTCGTCTTCAACCGCCTGGTCCGCGACCGCCAGCGGGTGCTGACTGCCTGGAGCGACATCGATGTCCAGCTCAAGCGGCGTTACGACCTGATCCCCAAGCTGGTGGCTGCGGTCGACCAGTACGCCCGCTACGAGCGCGCGACGCTCAGCACCATCATCGAACTGCGCAGCCGCTCGCAGCAGATCGACGACGTCGTGCAGAAAGGCTCCGTCGAGGCACAGCTCGGCCACGGCCTGCGCAGCCTGATCGCCCTGGCCGAGGACTACCCGGAGCTCAAGGCCGACCGCAGCTTCCTGCATCTGCAGGGGGAGTTGAGCGAGGTCGAGGACCACATCCAGTACGCGCGCCGTTATTGCAACGGGGCCGTGCGTAACCTCAACACCCGCATCGCCTCGTTCCCCGACCTGCTGATCGCCAACCTCTTCCGCTACACGCCGCATGAATTTTTCGAGCTTGACGACCCGGCCCA
>JBFIMV010000210.1:0-4900 GCA_041611575.1 Desulfuromonadales bacterium
GCGATTTCCTGGCGGTGCTCGGCTCCAACGGCAGCGGCAAGACGACCATGATCAAGCATCTCAACGGTCTGCTGCGCCCGGCCAGGGGGCGGGTCCTGCTCGAAGGCCGTCCGCTGGAGAAGGTCGGCCGCAAAGAGGTCTTGAGCCGGGTCGGCATCGTTTTTCAGGATCCCAACGATCAGCTGTTCGCTGCCACCGTGGGGGAGGACGTTGCTTTCGGTCCGCTCAACATGGGGCTGCCGCCGTCCGAAGTGGAACAACGCGTAGCCCGGGCCCTCGGCCAGGTCGGCATGCTGGATGCGTCACGCAAGTCGATCCACGCGCTTTCTCACGGCCAGCGAAAAAGAATCTGCGTGGCCGGGGTGCTGGCGATGCAGCCGGACGTGATGGTGCTCGACGAACCGACCGCCGGGCTTGATCCGATGGGTGTGCATTCCCTGATGAACCTGTTGAAAGAACTCAACCGGGACGCCGGGATCACCATGATTATGGCGACCCACGTCGTCGACCTGGTGCCGCTCTTCATGAGCAGGATCGCCATCCTCAGCCACGGCAGAATTCTCCGCCAGGGACTGCCCGAAGAGGTGCTCGGCGACCCGTCGACCATGGCGACGGCCAAGCTCAGCCTGCCGCTGGTGGCCGAGCTGATGCATATCCTCAAGACCCGCGACCGGGTCAACCTGCAGCGCATTCCCCTGACGGTCGGTGAAGCGCGCCGGGAAATCCTGCGCCTGTTGTCGGTGCAGGACGTGATCGCGCGGGTATAATGATTGCTCGAGGCGGCGGAGGCCGCCGCCCCTCGCCGATCACTGTCGAACGTTTTCCATCCGGGACAGGCATGACTGAGAGAAAGAAACTTCGTCACGGCTATACCACCGGGGCCTGTGCCGCGGCGGCCAGCGCCGGCGCGGCGCGCATGCTGGCCCTGAACCGGCGCGCCGGGCAGGTGACGATCGAGCTGCCGGCGGGTCCCCGGGTCGCCTTCCGCCTGCGTGGCCAGGAGTTTGACGCCACCGCTGCGCGTTGCTACGTCATCAAGGACGCCGGTGACGACCCCGACGTGACCCACGGCGCCGAGATCCACGCCGAGGCCGCCTGGGATGAGAGTGGCCAGCCGGGGCATGTCACGCTGGCGGCCGGACGCGGCGTCGGCCGGATCACCAAGCCGGGCCTGGCGGTCGAACCCGGCCAGCCGGCGATCAACCCGGTCCCCCGAGCGATGATCCTTGCGGCCGTGCGGCGCGAGCTGCAGCAGGCCGGAGAAGTCCGGGCGGTGCGGGTCACCCTGAGCATCCCCGACGGCGAGGAGCGGGCCGAGCGCACCCTCAATGCGCGGCTCGGCATTCTCGGCGGGCTGTCGATTCTCGGCACGACCGGCATCGTCAGGCCGATCTCGCACCAGGCCTGGCGCGACACCCTCGACGCGGCCCTCGACGTCGCGGTGGCCGCCGGCTGCCGTTGTGTCGTCCTCTCCGGTGGCCGCACCAGCGAACTGGGAGCGGAGCGGGAGCTGGCGCTCGCCGAAGAGGCGTATGTGCTGATGGGCGACCACGTCGCTTTCGCCGTCGAAGCCTGCGCCCGGCGCGCCGTGTCGCAGGTGGTCGTCGCCGTGCAGTTTGCCAAGCTGGTGAAAATCGCCGCCGGACATCCCTACACCCATGCCCACGCCGCGCAGCTAGACCTGTCCGCCCTGGTGGACTGGGCACGACGCGACGGGCTTGACGTCCCGGCGATCAAACGGCTAGAGTTGGCGCATACCGCCCGCGAAGCTTATCTGACGGCCACACGTCCGGACCAGCTCGCCGAAATCGTCGCCCGCCGGGCGCTCGTCCACCTCGGCGGGCTGCTGCCAGGGGGCGAGGTGGGGATTCTGCTGATCGATTATGCCGGCCGGGCTGCTGCCCGGTTCGGAGTCATGCCAGCCTGAGGAAGGACGACTGCTATGAAAAGGATTCATGTCATCGGCGCCGGAATAGAAGGGCAGGAAGGTTTCAGCGGCCGGGCCCTGGAGCTGGTCCGGCAGGCCGACGTGCTGGTCGGCGGGGCGCGCCTGCTCAAGCTGTTCCCGGATTTCAAAGGCAAGACCCTGACGGTCGGCGCCAACCTCGCCCCGGTCGTCGAATGCCTGCAGCAGGAGCAGGGGACGGTCGTCGTGCTCGCCTCGGGCGACCCGCTTTTCTTCGGCATCGGCCGCTACCTTTTGCGCAACCTGCCGGACGCCGACCTAGAGTTCGTGCCGAACGTCAGCTCGGTGCAGTACGCCTTCGCCAAGATCCGCCTCCCCTGGGATGACGCCATCTTCGTCTCGGCCCACGGCCGGGGGCTGAACGGGGCAATCGACCAGGTGGTGGCGCATGACAAGATCGCCATCCTCACCGATGAGAACAATACGCCGCAGAAGATCGCGCGGGAGCTGATCGAACGCGGTCGCGACGGTTACGCCGCCTGGCTCTGCGAAAACCTCGGCACCGCCGAGGAGGCGATCACCCAGACCGACCTCAAGGGCCTGCTCGACCTGAAGGCCGCCCCGCTGAACGTCCTGATCCTGATCAAGGAATACGAGGCGGGTGGCGCCGGCGTCGGCCCCTGCCTCGGTATCCCCGACGAGGAGTTCGCCACGGTCAAGAAGCTCATCACCAAGGAAGAGGTGCGGGCGGTGAGCCTGGCCAAGCTGCGGCTGCGGCACGACATGACCCTCTGGGACATCGGCGCCGGCTCGGGCTCGGTCAGCATCGAGGCCGACCACCTGATGCCGAACGGCAGGATCTTCGCCGTGGAGCGCAACCCGCAGTGCCTGGCCTACCTCAAGGAGAACCTGCGCAAGTTCAACTCCCGCAACGTCACCCTGGTCGACCAGGAAGCTCCGGCCTGCCTCGACGATCTGCCCGACCCCGACCGCGTCTTCATCGGCGGTTCGGGTGGCCGGCTCTGGCAGATCCTCGCGGCCGCCGATGCGCGCCTGGCGACCGGCGGGCGCATGGTGCTCAATGCCGTGACCCTCGACACGCTGACCGGTGCGACCGAGTTCTTTGAAAACGCCGGCTACGAGCTGGAAGTCACCACGGTCAATATCTCGCGCACCCGTCCCTTGACCGACTACAAGATGTTCGAAGCGTTCAACCCGGTCTTCGTGCTTGCGGCTGTCAAGGGGTAGGAGCGAGGTGCGAGCTGCGAGGTGCGAGGCGCGAGAGTGCCGGAGCGCAAATCTCACACGACCGACGGGTGGTTCAGTCGCATGAGTCATAACGATTCAAACTGCCCTATCATCTTCGTCGGGGCCGGTCCGGGCGATCCCGAGCTGATCACGGTCAAGGGGCTGAAGGCGCTGCAGCAGGCCGACGTGGTGATCTATGCCGGCTCGCTGGTCAACCCGATGCTGCTTTCGTACCTCAAGGCGGGGGCCGTGGCGGTCGACAGCGCCCCGCTGACCCTCGAACAGGTGATGGAACGGATGCTTGCGGCCGTGGCCGAGGGCCGGCGTGTGGTGCGCCTGCACACCGGCGACCCGGCCCTCTTCGGGGCGATCCAGGAACAGATGGAGCGTCTCGACCAGGCCGGTATCAACTACGCCGTGATCCCCGGGGTGACCGCCGTCTTTGCCGGAGCCGCGGCCCTCAGGCAACAGCTGACCCTGCCGGACGTCTCGCAGACCCTGGTCCTGAGCCGCATCGAAGGGCGCACGCCGGTCCCGGCCAACGAGCAGTTGTCCAGAATTTCTGCCATCGGCGGCACGCTCTGCCTCTACCTGTCGGTCGACAGGATCGATCAGGTGGTCGCCGATCTGCTGGCCGGAGGCGTCTTCACCCGGGAGACCCCGGTCGCGGTCATCTATCGCGCGAGCTGGCCCGACGAACGCATCGTCGAGGGGACGCTGGCAGATATCGCCGACAAGGTGTCTGCCGCCGGCATCCGCCGGCAGGCGCTGATCCTGGTCGGCGAGGTATTGGCCGCCCGCAGCCAGGGCGTACCGAGCCGATCGAAGCTCTATGACCCCGATTTCAGCCATGGGTATCGGGACAAGGGTTGAGTTTCCGCCGGCCGCCAGCCCTGATCAAGCGGCACTCTCGTGGAAACGCAGCATCGTCACTCAATGGTAAACCACCATGAATCCTGCCATCATCGCCATAACGCCGCGCGGGGCGGCCCTGGCCAGTCGCCTGGCCGGTCAGCTGCCGGGGGCGACGGTCTTTCTGCCGGAAAAATTCCGCCGGAATGATGGCGGCGGCTATTTTGCAATCCCCCTCTCGGCCTTTCTCCCGCAAGCCTTCGCCCGTCATGACGCCCTGATCTGCATCATGGCCACCGGTATCGTCATGCGCCTGCTGGCCCCCTGCCTGAAGGGCAAGGGGGTCGATCCGGCGGTGGTGGTCGTCGACGAGGCCGGGCAGTTTGCGATCAGCCTGCTGTCCGGCCATCTCGGCGGTGCCAACGACCTGGCCACGGAGGTCGCCGCGGCCCTCGGCGGCCAGGCGGTGATCACCACGGCGACCGACGTCAACAATCTGCCGGCCTGGGATGCCTCGGCGCGCGACGCCGGGTTGCGGATCGAGCCGCTCAGCCACGTCCGGCGCTTCAACCTGGCGCTGCTCGAGAGCCGGCCGATTGCCCTGGTCGATCCCCGGCAACGACTCGGCGGACGCTACGCCGACCTGCCTGATGTCACCTCCTGCCGGACGTTTCTCGAAGCCGAGGAGACCGGCATCGGTGCCCACGTCTATGTCACTCACCGGGTTATCCCCTATGTTGAAGGGGAAACCGACCTGCTCCTGCTGCGGCCGCGCGACCTGGTGCTCGGCATCGGCTGCAACCGCGGCACCCCGGCGCAGGAAATCGCCGCAGCGGTCCACCAGGTCATGACGCGTGCCTCGCTTTCGATGTTGAGTCTGCGCGGTATCGCGAC
>JBFIMV010000211.1:0-4882 GCA_041611575.1 Desulfuromonadales bacterium
AAGTCAGCTGCCGGCTGAAGAATGACGAAAGCGCGCCGACGTTCGGCGAGATCGACATTTCGTTGTCATTGAGGATGACGAGTAGGTCCTTCTTCTGGGCCCCGGCGTGGTTGAGTGCCTCGAAGGCCAGGCCGGCGGTCAGGGAGCCATCGCCGATAACGGCGACGATCCTCTCCTTGCCTTTCTGCGCATCGCGCGCGATGGCCATGCCAAGAGCTGCGGAGATCGACGTGCTGGAATGACCGACATCGAAACAATCATGCGGGCTCTCGTCGCGCTTGGGAAATCCGCTCAGGCCGTTCAGTTGGCGGAGGGTGTGAAACTGCGCGTAACGTCCGGTCAGAAGTTTGTGGGCATATGCCTGGTGACCGACATCCCAGACAATCTTGTCGACCGGAGAGTTGAAAACCCGGTGTAGGGCAATCGTCAGCTCAACGACACCGAGCGAACTGCCCAGGTGACCACCGTTGCAGGCCACCGTGCTCACGATGACTTTTCGCAGTTCTTCGGCCAGTCCCGGCAAATCAGCTTCCGGCATGGCCTTCAGGGCGAGGAGGGGATCTTTATGCGTCAACAGGCTCGACATGGTCTCCAATGGTACTGCTCAAGTCTTGCGTTCGATGATGTAACGGGCCAAGGAGCCCAGCCGTTCGGCCGGAGCCCCCAAGGGTTCCAGGGCGGCGATCGCCCGCTCACACAGCTCTTCGGCCCGTTGCCGCGATTCGGCGAGACCGAGCAGCGCCGGGTAGGTCGCCTTGCCCCGCGCCTGGTCGCTGCCGATATCCTTGCCGAGGACGGACTGATCGCCAACGACGTCCAGAATATCATCTGCTATCTGAAAAGCCAATCCGGCGGCTCCGCCGAAACGGGTCAACGCGGCGCATTGCGCATCATCCCCGCCGCCAAGCAGGGCTCCCACCTGGGCAGACGCCAGAATCAGGGCTCCCGTCTTGTGCGTGTGAATATATTCCAGCGTGGGAAAGTCCACCTCCCGCCCCTCGGATTCCATATCGACGACCTGGCCGCCAACCATCCCCTGCGACCCGGCGCAACGCGCCACGATCTCTAGGACTTGCAACGCAGTTGCCGGCGGCACGTCGCGATTGGCATCGGCATCGGCCAGCAGGCGAAAGGCCTCCGTCAGCAACGCGTCCCCGGCGAGAATTGCCGTCGCCTCACCGTAGACCTTGTGGTTGGTCGGACGACCGCGGCGAAAATCATCGTCATCCATCGCCGGCAGGTCGTCATGCACCAGCGAATAGGTATGGATCATCTCCATGGCGCAGGCGGCGTGCAGGACCTGCCTGGCATTGCCACCGACCGCCTCTGCGGCGGCGATCATCAACACCGGTCTCAGGCGCTTGCCCCCGGCAAACACCGAATAACGCATCGCCTGATGAAGCGACTGCGGCAGCAGCGTACCGGCAGGTAGCCAGCGTTCAAGGGCGCCATCAACCA
The DNA here is from genome assembly GCA_041611575.1 of Desulfuromonadales bacterium. GTDB lineage: Bacteria > Desulfobacterota > Desulfuromonadia > Desulfuromonadales > BM103 > JBFIMV01. The sequence continues at coordinate 1,459 of JBFIMV010000211.1, forward strand.
TCGCGACCCGGTCTTTCAGGTAGGCTACGAGTTCCATAAGACAATCAGTCCGACAGCTCGTCGCCGGCAAAGCCTTCGACCCGGAGACTGCCATCAGACTTTTTGACCAGGGTCTCGACCCGGGCTTCGACGCTCTGCAGCATCTTGCGGCACAGGTTGGCGCTCTGCACCCCGGCCTCGAAACAGTCGAGGGCCTCATCAAGCGGCAGCTGCCCCTTCTCCAGGCGGGCGACGGCCTTTTCGAGGCTCTTGAGCGCCTGTTCAAATGTCGGCTTTTCAGACATTGCGACTCCTTGAGTATTGGGCGTAAAACACCACGACCGTGTCACGGTGTCAATAACATTACGGTCCTATAACCAATAAAAAGATTTATTTCACCACCAAGACACCAAGATGAACAATAAGTGTTAGCAACAACCTGTATAAATTGGAAAGACTTATGATGTAAGTCTTTTTCCTTGGTGTTTCCTTCGTGTCTCGGTGACTTGGTGGTTAGCCTTTGTTTGGTTATAAGCTTGCAACATTATGTGGAGAGCAATTCGAGGAGCGCAAGCGGATCGATCCGTTCTCCGAGCAGTCGGACCGTCAGATGCAGATGCGCCCCCGTAGACCGGCCCGTACTGCCGACGAGACCGAGGACCTCTCCTGGAAGCAGATGTGTCCCTTCCTCCACCAGGGTCTTCTCGAGATGGGCGTAGAGCGAGAACAAGCCCTCGCCGTGGTCAAGCACCACCGTCAGACCGGTATAGAAGAAGTCCCCCGCCAACACCACCTGGCCGCTGCTGATGGCTCGCACCTGCGTGCCGCGCGGGCTGCGGAAATCGGTGCCGCTGTGCGGCGACTTCGGTTTGCCGTTCAGCAGCCGGCGTTTACCGAACACACTGCTGACCGGATCGTCGACCGGCAGCTGAAAAGACGTCCAGCGCCGCGGCGAACGCAAGGCAAACCGCTCTTCGAGCAAGGCGTGCTCACGCGCAATCCGCGCGGAATCTTCTGCGTTCGGCGTGACCTTGCTCTCCGGCAGGGTCAGAGATTCCTGCGGCCGATCCTTATGCACGACCCTGAGGGTTAACTCCACCAGCTTCGCCTCACCGTGAAGATCGGCCAGCACGGCCGACAGGGGATAGTCGCCGGGCTTGACGTTGAGACCTATCGGGATCAGGGCGACCGCACCGTTCGGGTCCGGAGAGAGGAAGTACACCTCGTCGCGAAACCGCAGGACACCCGAGGACAGAGGTTCACCTGTCCAGCGGATGACCGCAGCCTCGCCGTTGTGCAGCGCGCGGTTCTGCAGCAGCAGCTCACCACCCCAGGCCGGCAGGGCGAAGAAGAAAACAGCAAGTAAAAGGACCAGCGAACGCATCATGATTCGACACCCTCAACGCGCGTCAATGCCCGACCGCGCGAAAATCGCAACCAGACTTCATCACCCTGCATGAGCTCAGAGCTTGCCACAAGCCCCGTACCATCACGCTCGCGGCTGGCGATCGCGTAGCCCCGCTCGAGCTGCGCCAGGGGTGACAAGGCGTTGAGCCGTCCGGCAACCGAAGCGAGCCTGTCTGACTGATGGCGCATCACCCCCGCCATGGCGAGAGCCAACCTTTGCTCCAGGCGGGCCACATCGGCCGGCATGTCGACAAAATTCCGGGCCATCAGCCTGAGCCGACCCTGCAGGCCGGTGAGGCGCTCGTGCACGAGGCGCAAATCCTGCTTCAACCCCTGCTGCAAGCGCAGGATGAGGTGATCGAGATGCGACTCCAACTCGAGCCGGCTCTTGGCGACCAGCTCCGCAGCGGCACTCGGGGTTGGGGCCCGGAGGTCGGCAACAAAATCGGCGATGGTGAAGTCGACTTCATGGCCGACGGCCGAAATGACCGGCAGTGCCGATTGCGCGATCGCCCTTGCGACAGATTCTTCGTTGAAGGCCCAGAGATCTTCAAGCGATCCACCGCCACGGCCCACGATCAGCACATCCAGGCCACCATGCCGGTTGAGGTCATCGATCGCCGCGGCAATCTCCTCCGCGGCCCCTTCACCCTGAACCCTCACCGGGCGCAGCAGGATGCGCACGTCCGGGGCACGGCGGCGAAGGATGTTGAGCATGTCATGAATCGCGGCACCGGTGGCCGAGGTGATGATGCCCACGGCTTGCGGGAAGGCCGGTAGCGGGCGTTTACGTTGCGACGAGAAGAGTCCTTCGCCATCGAGTTTCGCCTTGAGAAGCTCGAACGCGGCCTGCAGACTGCCCTGCCCGCTCAGTGCCATGCTGTCGACCACCAGCTGCATCTCGCCGCGTGCCGGGTAGATCGATACCGCGCCGACGCAGGTGACCAGCATGCCGTCACGCACGGGGCTGTCCAGCAAACGGTTCCGGCCGCGAAACATCACCCCACGCAGCTGAGCTCCCGAATCCTTGAGGGTGAAGTACCAGTGCCCGGAGGACGGTGCAGCGAAGTTGGAAATTTCCCCTTCCACCGTGACTCTGACAAAATTGGTCTCCACCACCTCCTGGATCAAGGCGACAAGGCCGGACACCGTCAGGTTTCGTGTTGCGTCAGCCAAGGCGAGAAGCACCCCATATCTTGTGGTTTACATTTGACATTTTGGCTCTTACACCCTATATATTGGCGACATTATGCAATGAGAGGATAGCATGGCGGCACCGTATATAGTCACGATTTCGAGCGAAAAGGGGGGGTCGGCAAAACCACCCTTGCCACCAACCTGGCCGTTTACCTGAAGGCGCTCCACGAAGACCTTCCGGTCACCCTGTTGAGCTTCGACAACCACTTTTCGGTCGATCAGATGTTCCGTATCGGCCGCACGACCCCGCGTGGCGACGTCTCCCAGCTCTTCACCGGGGCAGACCCCGACAGCCTGCTCGAGACGGGCGAATACGGCGTCCAGTTCATTCCTTCGAGCAAACAGCTGCATCAACTGCGCCGCGAGCTGAACGACCCCGCGGTCCTCGCCAGGGAACTCTCCAGGTCGCGCATCGAGGGGATCGTCATCATCGACACGCGACCCGACCTCGACATCTTCACCCAGAACGCCCTGTATGCGGCCGACCGGGTCATCGTGCCCGTCAAGGACGCCCCTTCACTGGAGAACTGCCGGCACATCTACGATTTTTTCGACGCGCACGGGTTGCCGCGACGCCCCCTGCGCATCCTCCCCTGCCTGCTTGACGGGCGCATTCACTACGATGGCCCGTTCCGTGACCCGTACCAGCTCCTCAAGGCCTATGCCATCAACCGTGGGTACCGCTGCCTGGAGGGCTTCATCGCCAAGAGCCCCAAAGTCGAGTCACTCAACACCAACCCGGAGGGGAAGATCTACCCGGTCATCACGCACGGACGCCAGACTGAAGTACACATCCAGCTGACCCATGTCGCCCGGCAGGTCTACCTGGGTTCGATCGACC
>JBFIMV010000212.1:0-4872 GCA_041611575.1 Desulfuromonadales bacterium
ATCGGCTTGAGCCCGTGCCGCTTGACCGCTTCAGCTCCGGCCAGCAGCAGGAAGGCCGCGCCATCGTTGATGGTCGAGGCGTTGGCGGCGGTGATGGTGCCGTCCTTCTTGAAGACCGGACGAAGGCCGGCAACCCGGTCGAAATCGACCCGCGTCGGCTCTTCGTCTTCACTGACGGTGACCTCACCCTTGCGCCCCGACTTGACCACAGGCGCGATCTCGGCGGCGAACAGGCCGTCCCGTTGCGCCTTTTGCGCCCGCTGATAGGAGCGCACCGCATAGGCATCCTGCGCCTCGCGGGAGAAGCCGTGCTCGGCGACCCGCACCTCGGCGACCTCGCCCATGTGACGGCTGGTGTAGGGGTCGGTGAGACCGTCATAGACCATCAGGTCGAGGGCCTGGGCATGCCCCATGCGCTGACCGTAGCGCAGTGACGGGACAACGTAGGGGGCGAGCGACATGTTTTCCATGCCACCGGCGATGACAATAGCGGAGTCGCCGAGCCGGATGGCGTCGGCGCCGAGCATGACCGCCTTGAGGCCGCTGCCGCAGACCTTGTTGATGGTCATGGCGGCCACTGAGTCCGGCAGCCCGGCAAAACGCATCGCCTGGCGTGCCGGCGCCTGGCCGGCGCCGCCGGACAGGACCTGGCCGGCGATGAACTGGTCGATGTTTTCCCCGGCAAGGCCACTGCTTTCGACCAGGCGACGGACGACGGTCGCCGCCAATTGAGCAGCAGGCACCTCGGCGAGTACTCCGCCGAAACTGCCGAAAGGGGTGCGCAACGCACCAATGACGAAGACGTCCTGCATCCTGATGCTCCTTATTTCAGATTGATGAATCCGCCCGGACTCACTTGGCGAGCTTGGCAGTCAGCGCCGGGATAAACTGCTTGAGGTCGGCGACCACCAGCACGTCGGCCACCTCGCCGATCGGCGCGTCCTTGTCGGTGTTGATGGCGACCACGAAATCCGACTTCTTCATGCCGGCCAGGTGCTGGATCGCCCCGGAGATGCCGCAGGCGACGTAGAGCTTTGGCGCGACCGTCTGGCCGGTGCTGCCGACCTGGCGGTTGTGCTCGGTCCAGCCGGAATCGACCACCGGCCGGCTCGCGCCGAACTCGCCGCCGAGCGCCTTGGCGAGAGCTTCGACAATTGCGAGGTTCTCCGGCTTGCCGATACCGCGCCCGGCGCTGACGATCACCCCGGCCTTGCTCAGGTCGACGCCACCCTTCTCGGCTTCCTCGTAACCGAGGACCTCGAGTTTGGTCGCGCCGTTGGCCGCGAGCTTCTCCACCTGCGGGCTCCCCGACGGCGGCCCGGCGAGGCTGAACGCGCCGGATTGCAGGGTGACGACGGTCACGCCGTCCACCTTGACCGTACGGCGCAGCTTGGAGTTGCAGGCCGGCACAACGAAGCTGCCGTCCTTCCAGTCGACCACCTCGGAGACCTGCCCGGCCTTGAGCGCCATGGCCAGCCGCGGAGCGAGATCCCAGCCGTAGGAGGTATGGCCGAAGACGATCAGCTCGGGATTCTCCGTGCCGACCACCTCCAGCAGCAGGCGGAGGTGCTCCTCCGGGTTGTACTCACCGGCCGCAGTTACGTCGGCGAGGTAAAGTTTTCCATCGTATTTCGGCAGGTCGGCGTCGTTGCCTACCAGGAACATGGCGGTTTCGGCGCCGAGCTTGCCGGCAAATGCCAGGGATTCATAGCTGCTGGCAAGGAGTTTGCCCTGTCGGGATTCAGCAACAAGCAATGCTTTCATGGTTGTCTCCTATTTCAGGACCGCAGTCTTTTCTTTGAGGATTGCCAGTAATTTGTCGGCCAGATCGGCAACATCGCCTTCGAGCACCAGTCCGCCCCCCTTCTTCTCGGGGAACGCGGTGGCCGTGGTGGTCACCAGCGGCGCCGCGCTGAGCAGGTCGGCGATCGGCAAAGAAACGAGTTCTTTCTTTTTCGCCTTCATGATGTTCGGCAGGGTCGGGTAGCGCGGCGTGTTGAGGCCAAGCTGACAGGTGAAGAGCGCCGGCAGTGGGACCTTGACGATCGACTTCAGCCCGCCTTCGAGCTCGCGGCGCACGGTGACGGCCGAACCGTCGTTTTCGAAGCCAACGATGGTCGTCACAGCCGGCAGGCCGAGCATCCCGGCCAGGAGCAGGCCGACCTGCGCCGAGCCGCGATCCTGGGACTGCATGCCGGTGAAGACCGCGTCGAACCCCTGGTCGCCGGCCCAGGCGGCGATCGCCGATGCGATCTGGAACGGGTCCTTCTCGTGACTGGCGGCGTCGAGGATATGCACGCCACGGTCAGCCCCCATGGCCAGGGCCTTCTTCATCGCCTCCTTGACCCGCTCGGGACCGATGGACAACACCACCAGCTCGCCGTCGCCGGTCTTTTCGCGCAGCTGAACAGCCTGCTCGACAGCGAACTCGTCGTACTCGTTCATACGCCAGGCCAGATCCTGATCGTTGTACCAGGTCCCGGCCGGGTTCAGTTTGAAACGAGACTCCATGTCCGGCACCTGCTTGATGCAGACAAGAATTTTCATGTTCTTTCCTCCTCGAGTGATAGGTTGACCTGCGGGCAAACGGGCTGTGGGCTATCAAGCCCCGGCCGGCAGTCGCTCCGCCAGGATTTCTGCTATGTCTTTTGGCGCCAGGCTCTCCTCGAACCCGGCCCCCTTGATGCCGTCCTCGAACATGGTCATGCAGAACGGGCAGCTGGAGAGCAGCAGCGGGGCGCCGGTCTCCGCCGCCATGCCGGCACGGGCCTCGCTGATGCGCGTGCCGAGCTTCTCTTCGGCCAGGATTCGCCCGCCACCGGCTCCGCAGCAGAAGCTCTCGGCGTGGCTCTTGTTCATTTCCCTGATCCGCCCGCCGACCGCTGCAATCAGGTTGCGCGGCGCGTCGTAGATGTCGTTGTAACGACCGAGATAGCAGCTGTCGTGATAGGTACAGTCGAAGCCCTGGGGCGTGCCGAGCTTGAGCGTCCCCTTGTCGAGCAGGCGGGCGAGGAAGACGGTGTAATGCTCGACCGGCACCTCCAGCCCCAGATCGGCGTAGTCCTTGGCCAGGGTGTTGAAGCAATGGGGGCAGGCGGTGACAATGCGCTTCACTTCATAGCCCTTGATGCGCTCGATGTTCTCTGTCGCAAGGCTCTGGTAGAGGTACTCGTTGCCGAGTTTGCGCATCGGCTCGCCGCAGCACTTCTCCTCCTTGCCGAGGATGCCGACCTTGAGCCCGGCGGCCTGGCAGAGGCGGACAAAGCTCTTGGCGATGCGGATGTTGCGCTTGTCGAAGGAGGCGTAACAGCCGACAAAGTAGAGCAGATCGACCTCGGCATCCTCGGCCAGCGGCTTGACCCCGAGCTCCTCGGCCCAGTCGCCGCGGCTGGCAAAGGTCATGCCGAGCGGGTTGCCGTTGACCTCGGTGTTGTCGATCGCCGTGGCCACCTCCTCGCCGGGGAACTCGCCTTCCATCAGCACCAGGTTGCGGCGCATGTCGATGAACTTGGGGACGTGCTCGATCGCCGCAGGGCAGATCTCCTGGCAGGCGCGGCAGGTGGTGCAGCTCCAGAGCTCGTCCTTGCCGACCACCCCGATCAGGGGAGCGTCGGGGGTGTCGAAGGCGATCTCCTGCAGCTGGTTGATGATCTTCATCGGTGAAAGCGGCTTGTCGGTGGCGAAGGCCGGGCAGCGATCCTGGCAGCGCTTGCAGTAGGTGCAGGCGTCGCTGTCGTAGATGTCCTTCCAGGTGAGGTCGCCCAGGTTGGCGGTGCCGAAGCTCTCGGCCTCCTCATCCTCCATGTCGAGAGTCACGAGCCCCCCCTTGGGGCCGAGGTCGCCAAAAATGTAGTTGGTGCTGGTGGTCAGGATGTGACGCAGCTTGGTAAAGGGAATCAGGGCAATGAAGATCAGCGCCAGCACGAGATGGAACCACCACAGGCCGACGTGCAGAACGCGCAGGGCGTTCTCGCCGAGGCCGGCCATCGCCTTGGCGAACAGCAGGCCGACCGGCGACCACCAGGCCAGCTCGGTGCCGAGCTCGGTGACCGCCATGCGCGCCCCTTCGATGACGAAGCCGGTGACCAGGATCACCATCAGCAGGGCGTGGATCAGGGCGTCCTCGCGGCGGGTTTCGAGTCCCTCCGGCTTGACGATGTAGCGCCGCACGAACAGGCCGCCGAGCATCAGGATCGCCACGGCACCGGCGATGTCGAGTACGACCGAGAAGAGCAGGTAGAAATTCCCCTTGAGGAACTTGACGCCGAACAGCGGGTCGGTGAAGTCGGCCTGGATGACAATCAGGCAGGTGCCGATGAACAGCAGGAAGAACCCCCAGAAGAAGAAGCCGTGCGCCGTCCCGGCGCCATGCACCCGCATCACCTTCACCTGGCCGAGGGCCTGGACGATGGCCGAGGCGATGCGCTTGGGCAACTCGTCGTTGCGGACCAATGGTCGCCCTGAGCGGTAGACGGCAAGGCGCTTCATGATCCCCTTTGCAAAGGGGATAAGCGCCACGAGCAACAGCAGATACATGGGAATCAGGGTCGCGGCCCCGCTCCCGACGTTCCAGTAAATCTCTCGTGTGAATTCCATGCAATGTCCCGATCGTATGCAATAGTTGACGATATGTCCGCCGCTCAGACAATTAGAGCAAGGAAGATACCAAACCTTCCGGCAAAGGACGTGTGGCGCTCATGCGTAGTATTTTTTCCCATCAGGCCGCGAAAGAAAAGAGAAAACCAGACGCACGTTCGAAATCAGCAGAAGTCTAGCAGGGAAAAACCAGGGAGCAATGCCCGCATCCGGTGTTGCGATCGTGACACTTCAGTCCATTTGTTTACAGCAGCGCGTGTGGTGGCCGGCAGATGC
>JBFIMV010000213.1:0-4871 GCA_041611575.1 Desulfuromonadales bacterium
CGAGGTGCGAGGTGCGAGGTGTGAGGCGCGAGGTGCGAGGTGCGAGGTGCGAGGTGCGAGGTGCGAGGTGCGAGGTGCGAGGTGTGAGGCGCGAGGCGCGAGGCGCGAGGTGCGAGGTGCGAGGTGCTATGGAATATAATTCTGAAAAAAACGGGGCCTGTAGATTATCAGGCCCCGTTTTTATTGCGCAGAAATGGCTGACGATATTATCGCGCCCCGCGCCCCGCGTCCCGCGTCCCCTTCAGGTGCACGTACCAGTAGGCGAAGCCGACAAAGACGCCGCCGCCGATGATGTTGCCGAGGGTGACGGGGATGAGGTTGTTGATGAAGAAGTGCGACCAGTCGAGGCCGGCGATGTCGAGGCCGAGCCTGGCTTCGAGGAACAGCCCGGTCGGGATGAAGTACATGTTGGCGACGTTGTGCTCGAAGCCGCTGGCGACGAAGGCCATGATCGGCATGTAGCAGGCGAGGATCTTGCCGGGTATGTCGCGGGCGGCGGTGGCCATGAAGACCGCGAGGCAGACCAGCCAGTTGCAGAGAATGCCCCGCACCAGGGCGACGCCGAAGTCGAGGTTGCACTTGGCGGCGGCAATGCTTATGGCGTGATCGGCGATGCGGCCGCTCTGCCAGAGCTCGGATGCGAACATCAGCCAGACGAAGAACAGCGAGCCGACGAGGTTGCCGAGGATGACGACCGTCCAGTTCTCGGCGATCTTGCGCCAGGAGATGTGGCCATGCAGGGCGGTCTTGGCCAGCAGGCTGTTGCCGGTGAAGAGCTCCGCCCCGCAGATCACGCACAGCATCAGGCCGAGCGAGAAGACGCTGCCGCCGAGCAGGCGGCTGACGCCGGAGCCGAGATGTTCGGCCGCATCGGAGGTCACCACCGTGGCCAGCTCCGCGCCGAAGGCGATGTAGAAGCCGGCCAGCAGGCTCAGCACGATGGTGCGCGACAGCGGCTGGGTCAGCACCCGGCGGCCGTTCTCGGTGATCAGTTCCGCCGTTTCGGCCGGTGTCAGGAAGCGCTTATCCATAAAATCCCGTGGCGCGAGACGCGAAATGCGAGATGCGATCAACCCTATGATTCGATCTCATAGGAGTTTCTGCCTTTTCGCCGCTCGCGCCTCTCATTTCGTAACGCCAATCTCTTTGGCGAGCCGTTCCCAGGCCGGCAGGCTGCGTTCGATGATGCCCATGTCGACGCAGTAGGCGATGCGGAAGTAGCCGGGGGCGCCGAAACCGGAACCGGGGACGAGCAGGATGTTGTGTTTCTGCGCCTGGCGGACGAAAGCGACGTCGTCCTCGAGGGGGGATTGCGGGAAGAGGTAGAAGCCGCCGCCCGGTTTGACCATCCTGAAGCCGAGATCACAAAGGTGGTTGTAGAGCAGGTCGCGTTTCGCCTGGTATTCGCCGACGTCGACGCTTTCGCGCTGCAGGCCGGCGACCAGCCGTTGCATCAGGGCCGGGGCGTTGACGAAGCCGAGCACCCGGTTGCAGAAGACGGCGCCTTCCATGAAGAGCGCGACGTCGTCCATCGCCGGGTTGGCGGCGAGGTAGCCGATGCGCTCGCCGGGCAGGGCGAGGTCCTTGGAGTGCGAGGTCACCAGGATGGCGTTGCGGATGTACCTGAAGACCGGCGGCACGCTGTTGTTGTCGAAGGCGAGGCGGGCATAGGGTTCATCGGAGATGACGAACAGGGTGCGGCCGAGTTCGGCCTGTTTGCGCTCGAGCATCCGGCCGAGGGCGGCGAGGGTTTCAGCCGGGTAGACCGCGCCGGTCGGGTTGTTCGGCGAGTTGATGATCACCGCGCGGGTGTTGTCGTTGATGGCCGCCTCGATGGCGTCGATGTCGGGCTGGAAAGTCTCCCGGTCGGTCCAGACTTCGGTCGTCACGCCACCGTGGTTGTCGACGTAGAACTTGTACTCGACGAACCATGGGGCGAGGATGATGACCTCTTCGCCCGGGTTGAGGATGGTTTTCAGGGCAACGTTGAGAGCCCCGCCGGCGCCGCAGGTCATCACCACCTGGCCGGCCTGTACCGGCGTTCCGGACGTCTCGGCGAGGTGGGACGCCACGGCTGCGCGCGTCTCGGCATAACCGGCGTTGTTCATGTAGCGGTGCATGCCGACGTCGGGCTTTTCCAGCAGGCGGCGCAGCTCACGGTGGAAGGCGGCGGGGGGTTCCACGGACGGATTGCCGAGCGTGAAATCGAAAACCTTGTCGGCTCCGTACTGTGCGACCAGGGCAGCGCCCTCCTCGAACATGCGGCGGATCCAGGATGAACGTTCAATGGCGCTGCGAACCTTGATGGCGACGGACATGGCGTATTCCTCTGGAACGGGTTCAGGTTGCTGGTGAGCAGCGAGTTTAGCCGTCTTGCCGGGCGGTGGTCAAGAGCAGATACAGGGTTGCTTCACTTGCTTTTTGACAGGCCATGGGCTAAATTCACTCTTCTTCAGCCAGACGAAAGGAAAGACCGCGTGGAAGAACAGAGCCTGAAGAAATTGAGAGAGAGAATCGATGCCCTGGATGACCAGATCCTCGACCTGCTCAATCGCCGGGCCGAGGTGGTGGTGGAGGTCGGACACGCCAAGGGCGAGAGCCGCAGCGAATATTACGTGCCGAGCCGCGAGAAGGCCATCTATGAGCGGCTGATCGCCAGGAACCCCGGGCCCTTTCCGGAAGAGGGCATCCGGCGGGTCTTTCGGGAAATCATCTCCGCGTCGCTGTCGCTCGAACAACCCCTCAAGGTCGCGTTCCTGGGGCCGCAGGCGACCTACACCCATGTCGCCGCCATGCAGCAGTTCGGTCTCTCCGCGCAGCTTGTGCCGCTGAAGAGCATCCCGGCCATCTTCGACGAAGTCAGCCGGGGGCGGGCGAGCTACGGGGTCGTCCCGGTGGAGAACTCCAACGAAGGGGTCGTCTCGCACACCCTCGACATGTTCATGTCCTCGGAGATCAAGGTCATCGCCGAGATCCTGCTGTCGATTTCACACGACCTGCTCAACCTCTCCGGGCAGGCCGCCGACGTGCGCCGGGTGGCCTCCCACCCGCAGGCCCTCGCCCAGTGTCGGGGGTGGCTCGAAGAAAACATGCCGGATATTCCGCTGGTCGATACGGCGAGTACCGCTTCGGCGGCACAGCAGGCGGCCGAAGATGCCAGCGTGGCAGCGATCGCCAGCGAGACGGCCGCCTCTCTCTACGGGTTGCGGGTCGTCAAACACAGTATCGAGGACAACCCGAACAATTTCACACGTTTTCTCGTCGTCGGCAAAGAGATGCAGGGGCCGAGCGGCCAGGACAAGACGTCAATCCTGTTCAGCGTCAAGGACCAGGCCGGGGTGCTCTACCACATGCTCGAGCCTTTCAGCAAGCGCGGCATCAACCTGGCGAAAATCGAGAGCCGGCCAATGAAAACCAAGGCCTGGGAGTACATCTTCTTCCTCGACATGGAAGGCCACATCCAGGACCGGAACATTGCCGAGGCCATAGAGGAACTGCGCACCTATTGCCAGTTTCTCAAGGTCCTCGGCTCCTACCCGCGGGCGCGTTAGCCGGCAATCAGGATGTGGTGTCTCTGTTGGAGTCAGCTTTCTGATTATTAATCAATCATGAAGATCGGCCACGAAGACTCCAAGGCACTAAGAAAACAGAGAGCATTTCAGTCATGGAAGTAGTATTCCTCCCCAAATAGTATGACCAATTATGCCCTGTGCTTGTCTTTGCTTGGTGTCTTGGTGTCTTGGTGGCAAAGTGCTGTTTGATGGTTATAGAACTACAATCAATTTCTGGGTCTGATGGTGCAATGACGAACTTTTACATCGATAAACTGGCGGTGGTCGGGGTCGGCCTGATCGGCGGGTCGCTGGCGCTGGCCCTGAAGGCGGTCGGAGCCGTGGGCGAAGTCGTCGGCATTGGACGGGGCCGGGCGAATCTCGAGGTTGCTTTGAAGCTCGGTCTGGTCGACCGCATTACCCAGGACCTTGCAGAAGGAGTGGCGGAGGCCGACGTCGTCTTCCTTGCAACCCCTGTGCAATCCCTCGGCCCGGTTTGCCGTGATGCCATGCCGCATCTCAAGCCCGGAGCCGTACTCACCGACGGTGGCAGCGTCAAGCAGGCGGTGATCGACGCCATAGAGCCATTCCTGCGCGCCGACGTGCAGTTCGTGCCGGGCCACCCGATCGCCGGCACGGAGAACAGCGGCGCCGAAGCCGCTTTCGCCACCCTCTACCATGATCGCCGTTGCATTCTGACCCCCACCGAAAAGACGTCTCCCGCCGCGCTGGAGCTGGTGGAGCGCATGTGGCGGACGGCCGGCAGTGACGTGGTGATCATGGACGTCGAGAAGCACGACCGGGTGCTCGCGGCAATCAGCCATTTGCCGCATATGGTCGCCTATGCGCTGGTCAATTCCGTCGATGCCTATGATCGCTACGACGAGAACATCCTCAAGTATTCCGCTGGTGGCTTCAAGGATTTTACGCGAATTGCCTCGTCTGATCCAACCATGTGGCGTGACATCGCCATGACCAACCGTGCGGCCCTGCTCGAAATGATGGAGCAGTTCGAGACCTTCTTCGCCGAACTCAAGGACGACGTGGCCAGCGGTTCCGGTGAGCGTCTTTACGAATTCTTCCACCGCTCGAAGCAGAGCCGGGATGGAATCCTTTAGAACCAGGTGCTGAGCGATGAGTGCTGAGCGATGAGTAGGGGAGCTATGAAAGAGAGAGCAGTAACGCCCGTCAAAGGGCTGCGGGGAGAGATCACGGTCCCCGGCGACAAGTCGATTTCGCACCGTTCGATCATGCTCGGTTCGCTTGCCGAAGGGACGACGCGGGTATCGGGCTTTTTGATAGGCGAGGACAACCTGTCCA
>JBFIMV010000214.1:0-4870 GCA_041611575.1 Desulfuromonadales bacterium
AGACACGCACCGTCGAACGGCTGCAGGTCGCTCATCATTGGCCGGATGCTCCAGGCGACTGGCGGAGCTCCCTGACCTTTTCCTCCATGCGCGCGAAGAGGCCCTTGAACCCTTCCTTGCGCACAATCTCACCGTAACTGCTGCGATAATTCTTGATCAGGCTGATTTCTTCCACCGCCACGTCATAGACAAACCAGCCATCCCCCCTCTGCACCAGCCGGTAATCAATGGGGATGTCGGTGCTGCCATTACGGACCACGGTCATGACTTCGGCGCGGTCCTCTTCAATCTTTTCCGCGAGATAACTGACCGTTTCGTTGTTATAGGCTTCGATGCGCCCGATATAGCTCGCCTCGAGCAGGTCGGAAAAGAGCTTCACGAAACGGTCCTGTTCGGCCGCGCTCGCGGTTTTCCAGTACTTGCCGAGTGTCCGTTGGGACATGATGACGAAATCGAACCGGGCGCGGATCAGCCTGCTGAGGGTCTCGCGGCGCTGCTGCCCCTGCAGTTTCCCTTCACGCAGCACCTGGAGCACCTGGTCCACCGTCTCCTGGACCTGGGCCTTCGGCGACGAAGCCGCGAACACCGGCGCCACACAGATGGACAGTATCAGGAAGACAATCATCAGAGTTTTCATGTAACGCATCACATCACCTCAAATCGTGCTCACATCAGCGAGCGACAGTTATTTTTCGATCCTTGCAGCCCGGCTCTGCATGTAGCTGTTGCGCACGAACAGATAGGGGTCGAGGGCATCTTTTTTGATCGCCTCGTAGGTGTCCTTGTCGAGCGACAGGCCATTGACGGTTTCGAAAGCTTGCGTACCGGCTTCTTCCATCGGCTTCATATGCAGATAGTAGGGGGACGGCACCGGGTGCGCCAGGGAGTCGGCCACCCGCCCCACCGCATCACGGGCATTCGACGGACCGAGGACCGGGAGCACCAGGTAGAAGCCGGCCGGCGTACCGTAATACCCGAGCGTCTGACCGAAGTCCTCGCTGTCCCCGCGCGGCAATCCGACCCCGAGGTCGAAGAGACCGGCGAGACCGAAGGTCGAGTTGAAAACACACTTGAGCAGCTCGTCGGCGGCCCTCAGGCCCTTGAACTGCAGCAGGGCGTTGGCAATGCGCACCGGCGCCGCAAGGTTGCGAAAGAAATTCCCGACCGACTCGCGCACCGGCTCCGGAGCAATGGCCCGATAACCTCGGGCGACCGGCTTGATGGCATAAAAATAGAGTTTGTCATTGAACCAGAAAATGCCCCGGTTGACCGGCTCGATCGGGTCCCAGACATCCAGCTCCTCTTCACCTTCATCCAGTTGCGTCCAGTCTTTTTCTGGTGCGGCCGGGGTGACAGAGGATGACGTTCCTTCTGTTCCGGCAGCCCATGCTCCGGTGCAGAAAACGACCACAAGGAGGAACACGAATCCGAATGACAGTTTATGGATATTCGGCATCATCCGATCCTTTCGCATGATTGAGCCAAGGCTCAATCCTTTTCGAAGATGTATTTGCTCACCAGCTCCTCGAGGTTGATCGCCGATTCGGTCTCGATGATCCTCCCGCCGTCGCGGATCAGGACATCGGACCCTCCCGGGGATATGTCGACGTAGCGGTCGCCGATGATTCCCGACGTGCGTATCGAGGCGATGCTGTCCTCCTGAAGGATGACCCCTTCATCGATGGCCAGCGTGATCAGGGCCTCGTACTTCTCCGGATCGAAACGGATATCGGCCACCTTGCCGACCTGGACTCCGGCGACCTCGACGATGGCTCCGTTTTTCAGGCCCGAGACCGAACCGAAGCTGGCCGTGACCGTGTAGGTCGGCGGGCCGAACAGGTTGATATCGCCAAGGCGCACGGACAGCCAGACAAAACAGGCAAAGCCGACGATCAGGAACAGGCCGACCACCATCTCGAGGTTGAACCTACGCATAAAAACCTTCCTCCTCCTCGTCACTCGAATAGAGATGCCCCATGGTCTCCTGGACAAATGACCGGATCAGGGGCTGGTCCGACATCTGGAAGTCTTCCGGGGACATGCATCCCTGGATCTGGCCATCGGCGAGGAGAGCCACCTGGTCGGCCAGCTTGAATATCTTCGGCACATCGTGGCTGACGATCACCGCCGTGTAGCCAAGCTGCTGCTGCGTGCGATAAAAAAGCCGATAGAGCTCGTTGCTCTTGTTCACGTCGAGTCCGGTGGTCGGCTCATCGAAGAAAACAATCTTCGGATCGAGCACCAGCGCGCGCGCCAGTCCGACACGCTTGCGCATCCCGCCGCTGAGCTGGGCCGGAAATTTTTCGACGGCTTTCTCCATCCCCATCAGCTTGAGCTTTTCCATGACGTTTTCTCGAATCGCCCCCGGGCTCAGCCGGGTCCGTTCACGCAACGGCAGAGCGACGTTGTCGTAGACGTTCAGCGAGTCGAACAAGGCGGCGTTCTGGAAGAGTACGCCGAAATTGCGGCGAATCTCGTCAAGTTCGCGACGTCTCATCCGTCGCAGATCGTTACCGAAGACCTTCACCGTGCCGCGGTCCGGGTAGACCAGGCCGAGCATGTGCTTGATGATCACGCTCTTGCCCTGGCCGCTGGCCCCGACGATCACCAGGGTCCGGCCCTGGTGTACCTTCAGATCGATGCCACGGAGAACCAGTTGGCGACCGAAGCGCTTCTTCACGCCTTCCAGCTCGATCACGACCGTCGCGCCATCCTTAGGTTGCAAACTTTCCGTTTCCATCATAGCACCATACCGCGTCACAACAGCAGCGCGCTGATCAGGTAATCCCACACCAGCACGCTGACAGAGGAGAGGACGACCGCATCCGTCGTCGTGCGGCTGACCCCCTCGGCACCGAAGCCGCCGGATCGTTCCAGATGCAGATAGAACCCCTTGCAGGCCGTGATCCAGACCAGCAGAAGACCGAAAACCAGCGACTTCACCAGGCCCATCTCGACATCGGCCCAGACCACGCTCGCGTACATGCCCTGGAAATAGGCCCCCTGGTTCACGCCGAACATCCCCACCCCGACCAGATAGCCGCCGAAAATGCCGACCACGTCGAAAATCGCCGTCAGCAGTGGCAATACAAAGATGCCGGCCAGCAGCTTCGGCGCGATCAGGTAGCGGAACGGATCGACCGCCATGCACTCGAGAGCGTCGATCTGCTCCGAGTTGCGCATGATGCCGACTTCTGCACAGATCGCCGATCCGGCCCTGCCGATCACCATCAGCGCCGTCAATACCGGCCCGAGCTCCCGCACCAGGCTCAGGGCGACGGCCGATCCGAGGAAACCCTCCGAACCGAACTTGCGCAGGGTGTAGTAGCCCTGCAGGCCAAGGACCATGCCGGTGAACAGGCCGGTGAAGATAATCACGAACGCTGAGCGTGCACCGATGAAATGCACCTGGCGCACCACGGGGTAGATTTTGAAAGGCGGTTTGAAAATGCTGCGGACGGTGCGCACCAGGAAGAGCCCCATGCGCCCTGAGGATTCCAGGAACCAGAGGGCTTCATCACCGATTTTTTCGAGAAAGGAGCGAATCACCTGCAAAGAACCCCCTGGTCATTCCCCCTGAAGAGAAGACCTCCCGGACAACCCTCAATCATTATTGCAACGCAAAATGAATTTGCTGATGACACGGAGAATACCACACTTCAATGATGACAGGAAGGGTCATACATCATCGCCAGGCGACCGCGACTGGCAAGGCAGTTGGCGCAGACGCTCCCTGCATCCCGGTAACGCTCCTCGGCGAGGATCAGGCCCGCCTGCACGGCAGGCTCGTCGGGGATGGCATCCGGATCGAACTCTGCCCCGCAATGGCGACATTGACGCATCATGCCCTCTCCGTTTTCGCTTTTACCAGGGCCGTCAAGGCCGAAATGAAGTCCGTATGGTCATTCAGGGACGGTGCCCTTTCAAAGCGCGGCAGCCCGCTCTTTTCAGCGTGCATGCGCATCTCGAAATCAATTTCCTGCAAGGTTTCGATATGATCGGAGACAAAGGAGATCGGCACGATCAGGACGCCCGGGGCCTTCTCTCCGGCCAGCTGTTCCAAAACATCGAGGGTGTCCGGTTCCATCCAGCGCACCGGCCCACTGCGGCTCTGAAAGCCCAGGCGGTGCGGACGTTCACCGAGGCGCTCCATCACCCCCTGAACCGTTGTCTGCACCTGTTCGAGGTAGGGGTCCCCCCGATCGATGAACTCCTGGGGCAGGGCGTGGGCGGAAAACAGCAGGGGGATTTCGTCACGCACCAGGTCATGAAATTTCTCCAGGCCCTCACGCACACGGTTCGCCAGGGCGTCCAGGTAGCCCGGCCAATCATACCAGTCACGGATCACCGTATAGTTCAGCCCGGGGTGTAAACGTGCAGCCTCCGCTGCAAAATCTTTGAGGCTGCTGCCGGTGGTTGCGCCGGTGAAGTGCGGGTACATCGACAGGACCACGGCCTGATCGATGCCTTCCCGCTTCATATTGAGCAGACACTCTTCGGCCCGCGGCCGCCAGTATCTCATGGCCACATACGGCTTGACACCTCCACCCAGTTCACGGGCGATGCCGGCCGCCTGTTTTTCCGTCCATTCCAGCAAGGGCGTCCTGCCACCGATCGCGGCATAGTTGAGCCGGACCTTCGGTGCGCGCAGCCTGCTTATCAGCCAGGCGAACGGCTTCTGCAGCAAAGCACCGGCCGGCAAGCGGATCAGGTCGCGGTCGGAAAACAGGTTGAAGAGAAACGGGCGGACCGCTCTCAGGGAGTCGGGCCCCCCCATGTTCAACAGCACCAGTCCGGTCGGTTTATCGAAGTCCATAGGTTAAGAGCCAAAAATAATCAGCGAAAGCGTAACGCAATGACGCAATGAATA
>JBFIMV010000215.1:0-4867 GCA_041611575.1 Desulfuromonadales bacterium
GCGTTCTTCGGGCAGGAAACTGCATTTTCCGGTGCGCAGCCAACGCTTGGCGTTGTCATCACCGATACCAATATCGCTGTCCTCGGGGGCCACGTTCATATCGCCGACAACCACCAACCACTCCTCCGGTGATTCGTTCTCTGTCAGGTGCTTGTGCAGATCGGCGTAGTAGCGCTCCTTGACCGGGAACTTGACCGGGTGGTCGCGGCTTTCCCCCTGGGGGAAATAGCCATTGAGGACACGCAAGGCACCGCCCGAAGCCAGCGGATAGCTTGCGGCGATGAACCGGCGCTGCGCATCCTCGGCCTCGCCGACGAACCCGCGCTGCACATTGCGCGGCTCTTCGCGACTCAGCAGGGCGACTCCATAGTGGGTCTTCTGCCCGAACCAGACCGCGTGATATCCGAGTTCGCTGATGTCTTCGATCGGGAAGTCGGCATCCTGCACCTTGGTTTCCTGCAGGGCGATGACATCCGGGCGGTGTTTGTCCACCACGGCCGAGAGTTGATGCAGCCTACTGCGCACGCTGTTGACGTTGAAAGAGATGATTTTCATAACTGCTCAACGTTGCGCAGTTCATCACAGACGATAATCCCAACCATGAAGCCTCCCTTGCTGATTAATGTTCCGGTTCATCCAGGCCATATGCAGACCAGCGCCTGTCGATCCTCTCCGTCACACCTGGATCGGCGGTCACGCGACTCATGCCCGCGGCGGCCCGCGCGTCAACGACAAGTCCCTGCTCGCCGGGCTGGCAGACGTTCGTCCGCGACAGGGCATTGACGACGCGCCAATAGACCTTGCCGAAATCGCCCAACGGCGCCCCCCGGTCCAGCAGCACCAGCAACCTGGACTGCTTCAGGACGACAGAGGACCGCAGGGCCTCGCAAATCTCCTGCCGGGACAAGTTGCAGTCCGGCTCCAGCGCCACCTGTGCCGCGCGATGGTAGATCCCCTCGTGCGGCAGATGCACCGCCGACACCCAGGAGTGGTCGTACTGCAGCAACGGCAAGAGGAGTTCACTGGCGGCCGCTGCCAGGTGCACGTTTTCCATCGGCGGCGGACCAACCACCGTTCCGGGGCAGACCGGGTTGACACGGGTCCACAGCCGCTCGACATGCATTACCGGTGCAGGCGTCGCCGGCTGGTAATAGCCGGTGTGGTTGCCGAAGGGCCCTTCCGGTCTTGTCTCGCCGGGAGGAATGCAGCCCTCAATGACAATCTCGGCATTCGCCGGGACATGCAGGTCACTGCAGCGACAACGCGCCATCTCGATCTGCCGACCCATCAGGTAACCGGCGAAATCAACCTCGTCGACAGTATCGGGCAAGGGCATGCCGGCGACCCAGGTCATCACCGCCGGCCCACCCAGGGCGATCGCGACCGGGGCCGCCTTGCCGCGTTCGTGCCAGGCGGCCAGGTGAGCCCCGCCCCCGCTGCCGGGGTGGCAACGCAAGAGGGCCGTTGTCCGATCGACGACCTGCAGGCGGTACATGCCGCAGTTTATCGCGCCGGTATCCGGATCGTTTGTGAAGACCTGCCCGAGGGTCAGGTAGCGGCCACCATCCTGCGGCCAGGCTCGCAGTGCAGGGAGCGCCGACAGCCCCCGGTTGGTGAGGTCAACGGCAAAGCACGGGGGTGCGTCAGGGTAAACCGGACACCATTGTGGACGACGACTTATGTACAGCAGCGCTTCCGCAGATGACGGCTGTCCGCTCTTCGCCAGGTCATGGCGCAGCCGGTCTGCGAGCTGCGCCACGCTGTCAACTCCGAGCGCTAAAGCGAGCCTGTCTCCTGAACCAAAGAGGTTGGCGGCCAGAGGCATATCTGCACCGGTGACATCCTCGAACAACAGCGCCCGGTTGTTCCCTGCCCCCTTGCTCACCCTGCTGATGATCGCAGCAACCTCGAGTTCCGGGTCGACCGGCACACCGACCCGGCGCAGCTGTCCGCTGCGTTCGAGCAGGTCGATAATATCTTGCAGGGATTCCGGGTGCATACACGGCCTGTACTTACTTGAAATTGATAATATCGTATCAGTTAACCACAACCGGTCATCCTCATGTAAACACCGGCGTTAATTATCGAAAGCCTATATCCCTAGCAAAGGCTCTGGGCCACCAAGACACGAAGTCACAAAGAAAACTGATAATGAAGAATAATTTGGTCTTTTTCCACCTCGGCTAGCGTCAGAGAGTATTTTTTTACTTCGTGTCTTGGTGCCTTGGTGGCAACTTTTTGATTGGTTCAAGAACCTATTATTAAATCGTGGCATGAACCTTGTCAAAAAACGCAAAGAGCCCCGACCGATGGCCGGGGCTCCTTGATGCCTGTTCGAAATGCCTAGAAGATGGCCTGTCGCGCC
Source organism: Desulfuromonadales bacterium (assembly GCA_041611575.1). Lineage (GTDB taxonomy): Bacteria > Desulfobacterota > Desulfuromonadia > Desulfuromonadales > BM103 > JBFIMV01. Next base: position 2,366 of record JBFIMV010000215.1, read on the forward strand.
AGCTCCATCACCTCTCCCGGAACGATGCCGAGATAGAAGACGCCGATGATGGCGATCACGATGGAGAGGACCACGGTGGCAGGCATGGCAACCCAGGCATAATCCTCCGTAGGCTCGCGGAAGTACATGTAGACCATGACCCGCAGATAGTAGTAGAGCGACACGGCCGAGTTGAGCACACCGATGACCGCCAGCCAGATGTAGCCGGCCTTGACGGCCCCGGCGAAGATGTAGAATTTGCCGGCAAAACCTGCAGTCGGCGGCAGGCCCATCAGCGAGAAGAGGAAAATGGCCATGGCCACGCCGAGGAAGGGCCGCTTGAAACCGAAACCGGAAAAGCCCTCGAGAGTCAGGTTGTCCTCGCCCTTCTTGCCGGCAAGAACCAGCACGGCAAAGGCGCCGATATTCATGAAGGTGTAGGCCAGCATGTAGAAGAGGATGCCGGAATACCCGATCTCGTTGGCCGCGACCATGCCGACCAGAGCGTAGCCGGCATGGGCGATCGAAGAGTAGGCGAGCATGCGCTTGAGATTGGTCTGGCTGATGGCGATGACGTTGCCGACGACCATGGTCAAGACGGCCAGCACCCAGAGCAGCATCGTCCATTCGGGCTTGAGGCTGAAGAAGCAGTATTCCATGATGCGCAGAAAGGCAGCGAAGGCAGCGGCCTTCGGACCGGCACTCATGAAGGCCGTGATCGGTGTCGGGGCTCCTTCGTAGACATCGGGGGTCCACATGTGGAAGGGAGCGGCGGCAATTTTGAAGAGAAAACCGATCGACAGCAGAATCAACCCTGCCAGCGTCATCGGGTTTGCGAGCAGCGAAGCGTGAGCGTTGAGGTAAACCCCGATTTCGGCCAGCTTGGTGGAGCCGGTGACACCGTAGATCAGGGCGATGCCATAGAGAAGGAAGCCGGTGGAGAAGGCACCGAGCAGGAAGTACTTGAGACCCGCCTCGTTCGAGCGCACCTGGTTGCGGAAGAAACCGGCCAGCACATAGAGACAGATCGACATGACTTCCAGGCCGAGGAAGATCGTCATCATGTCCGTACCGGAGGCCATCCACATGGCGCCGGCGGTCGCGAAGAGGATCAACGGGTAGAATTCATTGACAGGATAGCCTTCACGGTGAAGGTACTCATCCGACATGAGGATCGTCAGCCCTGCGGAGACCAGGAAGATGATGCAGAAGAACGCGGAATAGTTATCCATGGCTACGGCGTCGTTGAAGCCGTACTGAGGGTTCCCCCAGCCAGAGAAGACGCTGAATCCGGCGACCGCGAGACCGATCAGGCTGATCCACACTGCAGGCCGCGTGGTGCCACGCGGCAGGAAGACATTGATCAGCAGAAGGCCCATAGCGAAGCAGGAAACAATCACTGACGGCAGGATGGCCGCGAAGTTGACGTTCTGCATGGCAATTTGCACCAGGTTTTCCATGGAATGGCTCCTAAGACGCTGTGAAATCTATTTTAATCGTTAACCGCAACGCGGGTGGTGGACTGTTCCACATTCTCGAGCATCATGGCGACATGCTGCTTCCCCTTGACCTGCTGGATCAGGTTTTCGAGCGACGGGTTCATCTTCTCGAGGAAGGTATTCGGATACACGCCGATCCAGAAGATGAAGAGCAGCAACGGCAGCATGATGACGACCTCGCGGGCGGACAGGTCTTTGACGTTCTCATTTTTCGGATTGGTGATCTTGCCCATCATGACGCGCTGGAACATCCAGAGCATGTAGACGGCCGCCAGAATGACGCCGGTCGTCGCAAACACGGCAAAGACCCGCAGCTCGCTCTCGAACGCTCCGACCAGGATCAGGAATTCACCGACGAATCCGTTGGTGCCGGGAAGACCAATAGAGGAGAAGGTGACGATCATGAAGACCACCGCAAAGACCGGCATGACCTTCGACAGGCCGCCGAAATCGGCGATCAGGCGCGTGTGACGGCGCTCGTAGATAAAGCCGACGATAAGGAAGAGCGCGCCGGTTGAGATGCCGTGGTTGATCATCTGCAGCATGCCGCCCGAGAGCCCCTGCAGGTTCATGGCAAAGATGCCGAGCATGACGAAGCCGAGATGTGCGACCGAGGAGTAGGCGACCAGCTTCTTGACGTCATCCTGCATCATCGCGACCAGGGAGCCGTAGATGATGCCGACCACGGCCAGGAAAGCCAGGAAGGTCGTGTACTGCTGTGTCGCCAGCGGAAAGAGCGGGATGGCGAAACGGACGTAGCCGTAGGTGCCCATCTTCAAGAGGATGGCGGCCAGGATGACGGAGCCGGCCGTCGGCGCCTCGGTATGGGCGTCCGGCAACCAGGTGTGCACCGGGAACATCGGCACCTTGATGGCAAAGCTGAAGGCAAACGCCGCGAACAGCCATGTCTGCAGATGCGCCGGGATGTCGAGCTGGGCGAAGTGTGCGATGCTGAAGCCGTTTTCGAAAGGCACGCCGGCCTTGAGCGAGAAGTAGTAGACATAGATGATGGCCACCAGCATCA
>JBFIMV010000216.1:0-4856 GCA_041611575.1 Desulfuromonadales bacterium
ACCAACACTCCGGGAGGTGATCAGATGGCGCTCTCCCTGTGTCTGGTGTCGGTGGCCATCTCTTTTGCGGTGTTGCTGTTCAATGAGTCCCTGGTCAGGCGATTCAGCAGTCGGCGGCGCCCATGAAGCTCTCCGTCTCCTTGCAAAAGCAGTTCCCGGGCTTCGATGTCTCCTTCGACTTCACCACCCGGGCCAACCGGGTCGGTGTTTTCGGCGGCTCCGGGTGCGGCAAGTCGACCCTGGTGCACATGCTGGCCGGCCTGGTCAAGCCTGATAGCGGGATTATCGAACTCGACGGGGAGACCCTCTACGACTCAAAGGCCCGCAAGTCGATCCCCCCGGAACAGCGACGCATCGGCGTGGTCTTCCAGCAGGCCCATCTCTTTCCCCACATGAGCGCCAAGCGCAACCTGCTCTACGGCTACCGGCGCACCCCTGTCCGGCAACGCCAGATCGAGCCGGAGGCCTTGATCAAGGTGCTCAATCTCGAGAGATTGCTTGAGCGGAATGTCGGCAACCTTTCCGGTGGCGAGCGCCAGCGGGTGGCCCTGGCACGGGCGGTGCTCTCCAGCCCCAGGCTGCTGCTGATGGATGAACCGTTATCCGCACTCGACGAAGGCCTGAAAAACCAGGTGATTCCCTACCTGCTTGCGGTTTTCGAGCAGTTCCAGGTTCCGGTTCTGCTGGTCTCTCATTCGACCAACGAGATCCGCCTGATGACCGAGGAGGTGGTCGTGGTGCACAAAGGGCGGGTCACCGAGCAGGTCGATCCGGAGACCTTGGCCCTGCAGCGCATGGGGCGCCGGCGCGCCGGTTACATCAACCTGCTCAAGCTTGAGGAGGCTAAGCCGCAGGACGGGCTGCTGTCCTTCGGCTGGGAGTCGAACCGGCTCCTGCTCTCGTCGGGTCTCGGTGCCGCGCCAGGCATGTTCGAACTCTCCTCGAAGGACATCATGCTGTTCAAGAAACACCCTGAGGCGACCAGCGCCCGCAACCTGCTCCCCTGCCGGGTGGGTAAGATTTATAACGAGGAGGGGCGGTTCGGGGTGGAGCTACTCTGCAACGAGGGGCGGCTGATAGCGCAGGTAGCGCAAAAAGCGATCGAGGACCTCGATATTGTTCCCGGCCGGGAGATCTTCGCGGTGATCAAGTCATCGGCGTTCCGCCGACTGTACTAGGAGACTGTCGGACTATCCATCAACCGGCAATAAATAGACTCGCATAGTCCGACAGGTTCCCGGAGCGACTCGCAAACCGACCGGTGACGGGGTGATCAGCCTGCACAGGAGTGACCATTGGAATCCTTTCCTTTCAGCATGCAGCGCCGGGTTTCCTGGGGAGAGTGCGACCCTGCCCGAATTTACTATACCCCGCGGGCCATCAATTATGCCGTGGAGGCGGTCGAAGCCTGGTACGAGGTTGTCGTTGGTCTTTCCTGGACCGGTCTGGTTGAGCGGTATGACCTCGATGCACCCTTTGTGCACATAGAATGCGACTATCTCCGGCCCCTGGTTGCCAGCCAGGTGGTTCGTCTGCGGGTGTGGGTCTCCCGCGCGGATTGCACCAGTGTTGCCTTTGTCGTCTCCGGCGAGGACGAAAAAGGCGCCTCGTGTTTTCGGGCCCGTCTTGTGGGGGTCTTTGTCGAAGCTAAAACACTTACCCCCCTCGCCATCCCGGCCGAGATCCGTCAACGCATCGAAAGCTACCGGGCCCGCTGCGGTGAAGCGGATGAGACACTGAACAGAAGCAATTTCCCTGAAGTTCCCTCGGAACCGCTTGCAGAGGGTGCGGAGGCGGGAGGGATGGGTCAGTATCGACTGCCGTCCGGCGCGACCCTTTTTGCCCGGCAGCGCCGTGTGGTCTATGGCGATTGTGATGCTTCCGGGCGAATTTACGCGCCGAAAGCCTTCGATTATGCTGTTGAAGCCATCGAAGAGTGGTTCGAAGACGTCCCCGGTGTTTCCTGGATGGATCTTGTTTGCCTCCGCAAGCAGGGTGCGCCGTTTGTCACCGCAGGTTGTGACTACCTGCGCCCCATGGTCCCGGGCCAGTCGCTAAGGGTGGAGGTGCGGGTGACCCGACTGGGCGGGGCGAGCATCTCGTTTGCAGTGACAGGTTATGATGACCGTGGCGTGGCGTGCTTTGACGCACGTCTCGCGGCCTGTTTCATCGACCAGGATGGCTTCAGGACGATGCGTATCCCGGAGGAGTTCCGTCTGCGGATCGAGGCCTTCATGGCGGCAGGTGAATCGCTGGACAAGAGGTGATTATGGGATTCTATGAGAATCACGTGCTGCCGGCCATGATGGACGTGGCCCTTGCCAGGCTGAAAGAAAACCGGCGGGAGTTAATCAGTTGTGCCTCGGGAAGGATTCTGGAAATTGGTATGGGGAATGGCGCCAACCTGCCCTATTACACGGCGGGCGCAGCGCAGGTTGTCGGCATCGATCCTTGTGAAGCGGTGGTCAATAAAGCGAAACGCAAGCTGAGTGTGTGGGCTGAAAAAGGCTCCCTGCAAATCGGCGAAAAGAATTATCAGTTCCTCGTCTGCGGCGGTGAACGACTGCCGTTCGAAGACAATGCCTTTGACACAGTGATTGCGTCCCTGGTTTTCTGTTCAATCCCCGATGCTATCGCTGCGGCCTCAGAGGCTTACCGCGTACTCAAGCCGGGAGGCAAACTCCTGTTTTTCGAACATGTTCGTTCACCCGAGCCAAGGATAGGCCGCATTCAGGAGATCGCCAACCCATTCTGGAAAATCTTTGCATGCGGTTGTCACTTGAACAGGGATACCGAAGAGGTCTTCAGGGGGGCCGGTTTTGAGTACCGGACGATCAAGCGATTCAAAAACCCGAAGATGACCCCGTCTTTTGCGGCGTGGATGATCAGGGGACAGGCGATAAAGCCGGGCTAGGCAGTTTGGAGTCTGCCGGGACGGCGCAGACTAAAGTCGGCAGGTGCCGCCTGAGCTGATTCCGCCTTTTAGCGCTGGCACATCATGCTCTGGTGGAGTGAAACAGGGACCAGTATTTTATCGAATCCTTCCGGGTTTGCGGGCGACAATCCCGGCAAGATTTCCACCCTTTCGCGATTGCTCCAACCCTTCTTCGTAAAGAAGGATTTCCCAGTCTGCAAAAACGTCGGGGAGCTCTCCCGGGTTCAAGACGAACTCAGGGTTTTGCGGGCCGCCCGTGAAACACCCTGCCTTGCTGAAGGATCTCAGTACGACAGTTCCCCCTGGAGGGAGATTGTCTTTGATGGCGGGATAAAGAGATCGCTGAAGGTAAAAAAACATCAGCATTATGTCAAAAGGGCCCTTGGGTAATGTTGTTGACTGTTCCAGGTCCCGCTGCAAAAGGTCTAGAGTCAACTTCCGGGAGGCCGCTTCGCGCTCCAGCAGTTTTAACCCGCTGTCGGAAATGTCGATGCCTGTTACCGCGAATCCTCTCCTGGCCAGGTACAGGGCATTCCTGCCACGTCCGCAGGCGATGTCAAGAACAGGGCCCGGCGACAAAAAAGGCATGGCACGCAGCAGCCATGGGTCGGGGACTAGGGGGCTGGGGAGGTCTTTCTGCCAGCGAAGGTTCCATTTGTTTTTCAGGTCGCTCATGGCAGCAGTCTGACAAATGAAGTTTGACAAAGCAATTATTAATAATGTGGAGACTTCACCTCGGCAATATCCATATTATTTCTTGATTCACTGGCTGGAGCCCCGGTTGGAAGAACCAAAAACAGAAAAAATCTGAATCTTGTCACAAGACCCCTTTCGTGGCATGATGCCCGCCATTTCGACACACGTGGAGATTCGATGGTCAAAGAGAACGATTACGTCGCGATATTTCACTCCATTCACCGGGTGCTGAAGGCCGAAAAACTGCTCAAGCAGGCGGATGTCAATTTCCTGCTGATTCCCGTACCGCGACAGCTGACTTCTGATTGCGGACTGGCGCTGCGCTTCTCCCCTGAGGTTCGCGAGCAATTGCTGATTACGCTGGCGGATGCCGGGCTTTCACCGGTCGAGTTGCATCAGCGCCGCGAGGGCGGTTACCTTCCGGTCTCTTTTGACGAGTGAACTGTCTTGCTTTGCCTGGATTGTCCCTGTTTTATCTTGACAAACTCCTTGGTGGTTAACTAATGTGCTTCCCTTGCCTTGGCATAGCCGCCGGAGCTGAGCAGATAACGTCATGTTTGATACCCTGACAGAGAAATTTGACGCAGTTTTCAAGCAGTTGCGTGGTCGCGGCCGGCTGAGCGAGGAGAATATCCAGCAGGCCTTGCGCGAGGTGCGCCTGGCGCTGCTTGAGGCGGATGTCAATTTCAAGGTCGTCAAGGATTTCGTCGCGTCGGTGCGTGAACGCGCCATCGGTCACGATGTCCTGGGGAGCCTGACGCCCGGCCAGCAGGTCATCCAGATCGTCCGCGACGAACTTGGCCGGCTGATGGGGGGCGATGAAGACAACCAGCTCGACCTGGCCGCCCGTCCGCCCGTGGCGATCATGCTTTGCGGACTGCAGGGCGCCGGCAAGACGACGACCTGCGGCAAGCTTGCGCTCAAGCTGCGCCGCGAGAAGCGCAACCCGCTGCTGGTGCCCGCCGACGTCTACCGGCCCGCGGCCATCGAGCAGCTGAAGACCCTGGGACGCCAGCTCGACATGCCCGTGTTCGACAGCCGGGCCGACCAGAACCCGGTTGATATCTGCCGGTTGGCGCATGAGTTTGCCGACCGCCAGGGTTACGATACACTGATACTCGATACCGCCGGACGCCTGCACATCGATGACCAGCTGATGCAGGAGCTGGAGCGTATCGTCGATCAGGTCGAACCGCGTGAAATCCTGCTGGTGGCCGATGCCATG
>JBFIMV010000217.1:0-4856 GCA_041611575.1 Desulfuromonadales bacterium
ATCCGCTATCGCATCGCCCTGTGCCGGGCCCTCGCCGGCGGGTGGGAGCTGGGGGAGGGGCTGAGCGATGAGCGATGAGCAATGAGCGATGAGCGATGAGCGATGAGCGATGCGTGCTGAGTGCTGAGCGATGAGTGCTGAGCGATGAGCGATGAGCGATGAGCGATGCGTGCTGGGCTTTTGCGAGCTTTTGAATAACAGCTATTTCGGAGATAAAAATGAATTCTGTGGTTGAAAGACCGTCGCGCTGGCTGCGCATTATCCTGCCGATGGTGGTGCTCGGGGTCGGGGCCCTGATGGCTTTCTGGCTGATGCGCAGCGGGCCGCAGGCCAAGCCGCGCCCGAAGGCGCGCAATGCCGTGCTGGTGGAGGTCGCTCCGGTCACATTTGCGACGCAGCCGACAGTCGTTTCTGCCATGGGTCTCGTCAAGCCGAGCCGGTCGGTCGAGGTGAAATCGCAGGTCGGGGGTGAGATCATCGTCATGAATCCGGCGTTTCTCCCCGGGAGTCATCTTCAGGCGGGAGAAACCCTGGTGAAGATCGATCCCGCCGATTCCCTGTTGGCGGTGAAACAGCAACAGGGCGATGTGTCCCGCGCCGAGGCCGAGATCCTGCTGGAGCAGGGGAAGCAGCTGGTCGCCGTGCGCGAGCTCGAACTGCTCGGTGAGCCGGTGAGTGAAGAAGAACGCGCCCTGATGCTGCGTGCGCCCCAGCTGGCATCGCTGCAGGCGGCCCGCGATGCGGCTGCGGCACGTCTCGAACAGGCACGCCTGAATCTCGAACGCACGACGGTGACGGTGCCTTTCAATGCCCTGGTGCAGGACCGCAGGGTCAACATCGGCGCACAGGTCAGCGCGACGACCGTCCTCGCCACCCTGGTCGGCAGTGATGATTACTGGATCGAAGCGTCGGTCCCGGTCAGCCAGCTGCGCTGGATCAGGGTGCCGAAGAGCAGTGCCGAGACAGGTTCCACCGTCCGGATTTACGATGAGGCCGCCTGGGGTGTCGGGGTGTATCGCACCGGCACGGTCCTGCGCATGGCGCCGGGCCTTGAACAGCAGGGACGGATGGCGCGCCTGCTGGTCAAGGTCGATGACCCCCTGGCATTGCTGCCCCGCAACGACGGCAAGCCGCGCCTGATGCTCGATTCCTTCCTGCGGGTGGAGATCGACGGCGTCGACCTGCCGAAGGCGGCCGCACTCCCCAGGGAGCAGTTGCGGGACGGCGACACGGTATGGCTCATGGACAGTCAGGACCGGCTCGAAATCCGCAAGGTCGAGATCGTCTTCCGTGGCAGGGACGAGCTGCTGGTGACGGGGGGGCTGGAAGAGGGCGAGCGCCTGATCGTCTCCCAGCTTCCGGCACCGGTGCCCGGGATGCAGCTGCGCCTCGCCGAGGCCGGGCCGCGAGGTGCTGAGGCGTCCCCGACGGCAGAAGCCGGCCCGGGCGAGAAAGCCGGGGGCCGCCTGCAATGAAACCGCAACGACTGGAGCGCTGGCAACGCGGTCCGCTCGCCTGGATGGCCCGTAACCGCGTCACGCCCAACCTGCTGATGATCTTTTTGCTGGTTGGCGGCCTTTACATGACCGGCAAGATCAAGAAGGAGGTCTTCCCGGAATTCGAGCTCGACATGGTCACCGTCTCGGTCGCATACCCCGGGGCAAGCCCCGAAGAAGTCGAGCAGGGGATCCTCCTGGCGGTCGAGGAGGCGGTGCGCAGCCTCGAAGGGATCAAGGAGCTGACCGCTTCAGCCCGTGAGGGCCGGGGAACAGTCACTGCCGAACTGCATGCCGATGCCGATCAGCAAAAGGCCTACCAGGAGATCCGGCAGGAGGTCGACCGGATCATCACCTTCCCGGAAGACGCCGAGGAGCCGCAGGTCTCTCTGCTGACCCGGCGTCGCGAAGTCCTCGACCTTCAGCTTTACGGGGATGTCACTGAGAGGGCCTTGCGCGAAACGGCCGAGCAGGTGCGCGATCGCCTGTTGCAGGACCCCGCCATTACCCAGGTCGACCTGGCCGGCGCCCGCGATCTCGAAATCCATGTCGATATCCCCCAGGCCAATTTGCGTGCCTACGGTCTGACTCCTGACGCGCTCGCCGGGATCCTTGCCGCGGCGTCGACGGAGGTCCCGGGCGGTTCCCTGGAAACCCGCGGCGGCGATGTCCTGCTGCGTATCAGCGACCGGCGGGACTGGGCGGCGGAGTTCGCCCGCATCCCGATCATCACCACCGCCGAAGGCAGCGTGGTGCTGCTGGAAGATGTCGCCGTCATCCGCGAGGACTTCGAGGACAGCGACCGTCTCGCCACCTACAACGGCCAGCGCAGCATCGGCCTGGAAGTCTACCGGGTCGGCGACCAGACGCCGATCGGCGTTTCCGATGCGGTGCGCCGGCTGATGGTCGACATCGCCGCCGACCTGCCCGACGGCATCGACTGGACGATCAACAGCGACAGCTCCGACATCTACCGCCAACGCCTGCAGCTGTTGCTCAAGAATGCCTTTATCGGCCTGTTCCTGGTCCTGCTGCTGCTCGGCATGTTCCTGGAGTTCAAGCTGGCGTTCTGGGTCACCATGGGGATTCCGATCTCCTTCCTCGGCGGCCTGCTCTTCCTGCCGGCCATGGGCGTGTCGATCAACATCATCTCGATGTTCGCCTTCATCGTCGCCCTGGGCATCGTGGTCGACGACGCGATCATCGCCGGAGAGAACATCTACGAGTACCGCCAGCGCGGCCACGGCCCGCTCAAGGCGGCGGTGCTCGGCGCCCGTGACGTCAGCATACCGATCACCTACGCCATCCTGACCAACGTCGTCGCCTTCCTGCCGCTTTATTTCGTTCCGGGCACCATGGGCAAGATCTGGCAGGCGATCCCCCTGGTGGTCATCACCGTCTTCCTTATCTCCTGGGTCGAAGCCCTGCTGATCCTGCCGGCCCACCTGGCGCACACGCGCAGCAAGCCGGGCAGCGCCTTCACGGCCTGGCTGCATGAACGGCAGCAGCGGTTCAGCCGCGCGGTGTCCCGGTTCATCGAAACCCGTTACCGGCCTTTTCTCGAGTTCTGCGTCCGCTGGCGCGGCCTGACGGTCGCCGTCGGCTTCGCCTGTTTCTTTATCGTCGTTAGCTACGCGGCCAGCGGGCGCATCGGCGTGATCCTGATGCCGAGGGTGGAGTCTGACCGCGCCGTGGTCACGGCTGTCCTGCCGCCCGGCAGTTCCATCGAGAGGGCGATAAGCGTACAGAAAGTCCTGGTCGACGCCATGGAGAAGGTGGCCGCGAAGCATGGCGGCGAAGAGCTCCTGCAGGGGATTTTCGCCGAAGTCAACGAGACCAGCATTGGCGTGACCGCCTACCTGACGCCTCCGGGGGTGCGGCCGCTCAACACCGGCACCGTCACGCAGCTCTGGCGCGATGAGGTCGGGCCGCTGGTCGGTCTCGAATCGCTGCGTTTCGAGTCGGACCGTGGCGGCCCCGGTCGCGGCGCGGCCCTGTCGGTCGAGCTGTCGCACCGCGATACCGACATCCTCGACCGGGCCAGCGCGGAGCTGGCGGCACGTCTTGAGGAGTTCGACAACGTCAAGGACATCGACGACGGCTTCACCCCCGGCAAGGAGCAGCTCGACTTCAGCATCCGCCCCGAAGGGTTGAGCCTCGGCCTGACCTCCCGGGAGGTCGCCCGCCAGGTGCGCAACGCCTTTTCGGGAACGACCGCCCTGCGGCAACAGCGCGGCCGCAACGAGGTCACCGTGCGCGTCCGCCTGCCGCTGGCTGAACGCAGCAGTGAATTCGACGTCGAGAACCTCCTGCTGCGGACACCGGCCGGTACTTTCGTGCCGCTCCTCGAGGTTGCCGAGGTGAAGCGGGGGAGGGCCTATGCCGGCATCAGTCGACGCGATGCGCGGCGGACGGTGACGGTCTCCGCCAACGTCGAGCCGATCGATCAGACCGGCCAGGTGAAGGCGACCCTCGATCGCAGCATCCTGCCCCGGTTGGCCAGTGATTATCCGGGGTTGAGCTACGACTACCAGGGACGGCAGGCGACCATGCGCGAAAGCACCCAGGGTCTTTTCGCCGGCTTCGGCCTGGCGCTGGTCGCCATCTATTTCCTGCTGGCGATCCCGTTCCGCAGCTACGTCCAGCCGGCCATCGTCATGTTGGCGATCCCTTTCGGCATCGTCGGCGCGATCCTCGGTCACCTGCTGATGGGCTACAGCCTCAGCCTGATGAGCATGATGGGGATCGTCGCCCTCTCCGGAGTCGTTGTCAACGACTCCCTGGTGTTGATCGATTACGCCAACCGCCGTCGTCTCGAGGGGCTCACCGCCTTCGAGGCGATCTCCGCCGCCGGTACCCGCCGCTTCCGGCCGGTCCTCCTGACCACCCTGACCACCTTCGGCGGCCTGGCGCCGATGATCTTCGAAACTTCCCGTCAGGCGCGCTTCCTTATCCCCCTGGCGCTCTCCCTCGGCTTCGGCATCCTCTTCGCCACGGTGATTACCCTGTTGCTCGTGCCATGCCTGTACCTGCTGGTTGACGACGCGCTGAGAACGCTCGGCTTTTCTGACGAGCTGCGCGAAATGTCCTGATATAACGGCAAAGGGGGACGGTATGAACCCGTCCCCCTTTGCCGATGCCTGTCTCGCGGACACTCAGAGATATTCCTCAATCCCCTCCAGCCCCTCCAGCGCTCCGCACGGCAGCGAGACATGCCTCCCCCCGATGTGGGGGTCGCGCGGATTGACACGGATCACGGTCGCCTTGAACTGGTGGCCGAGGTCTTCGCTCATGTATCGGATCGTCGGGATCGCCGTGCCGGCCCCCATTTCGATGACGACCATCGGCGCGTGCCTGTGC
>JBFIMV010000218.1:0-4839 GCA_041611575.1 Desulfuromonadales bacterium
CAAGGTCGTCCTGCAGGACAGCCTCGGCAGCCTGCTGCTGATTACGGGTATCGACTCCATCCACTTCCTGCCGACGGTCTGGCAGTTCCTCCTGGTCGGATGTGGCGGCCTTGTCGGGCTGCTGGGCAGCCTGTTTGCGCTTCGCAAGTTCGTCCGTTTCGGAGGGTCATGAACAGCCGGATGACATGGAAAGGGATGGGCATCCTTTGCCTGGTCTTCCTGCAGTTGATGATCGTCCCTGCTGTTGCGGCCGGTGATGAACTGGATGAAAGTCGTGCATCGCTGGCAAAAATTCAGAAGCAGATCGAGGAAACGCTCAAGGGGTTGCGTGGCAAACAGGCCGAAACGGGCGCCCTGACGGACGATCTGAACCGTCTCGACAGGGAGATGCGGCGGCTCGAGCGCTTGACCGAGCGCAGTCGCGTCAAGTTGGAAGAGCTTGCGGTCAGGTTCAAAGAGCTGCGCGCCGCCCTGGAGACCCTTGAAAAACAACGCCTGGCGACCGAAGCCCAGGTTCGTAAGCGCCTGGTCGTGCTGTACAAGACCGGTGAAGTCGGCTTGGTGCGAGCCCTGCTCTCATCCACGGAAAGTCCTCGCGAGATAACCGAAAAATATGCATTCCTGGCGCGCATGGTGCGACATGACCGCAACCTTCTCACCACGTATCGACAACAGGCGAAGGATCATGAGAACGCGCTGAAAGATCTGGAAGCGTTACGCCAGGAGCAAGCCGCGGTCGTGGCGCGGCAGCGCCAGGAACAGGAGACGCTGGACGGCGCCCGACGTGGCAAGCAACAACTGCTTGCGGTCGTTCAGCGTGACCAGGAACTGCTCAAAGGGGTGCTGCAGGAGCTGAAAGCCAAGGCGACCCGACTCAATGACCTGGTCAAAAAACTTGAAACGGATCAACCGCAATCCTATACTGGAAGTCTTGACGGGTTGACCCCCCTGAAAGGGCGTCTGCCATGGCCGGTTCAGGGTGACCTGGTCGTCGGTTACGGGACCAGTCGACACGGCACTCTCGGCACCCTGATCGAGAGCCACGGTCTCGAGATAGCCGCCGCAGTCGGTACCCCGGTCAAGTCGGTCGCCGCCGGAAAAGTCCTTTTTGCCAATGCTTTGCGTGGCTACGGGAACCTCCTGATACTCGATCACGGCGGCAAGGACTACACCCTCTACGCGCACCTTGCACGCTTTGACAAGCAGGTGGGCGACGTGGTGGCGGTCGGTGACCGGATCGCTTATTCCGGTTTTGAAGGCCGCGAATCGGTATACTTCGAGATACGCCACGGCGGCAAGCCGCTCGACCCGTCAGCCTGGCTCAAGCCACGTTGAACCCCCTGGAGGCCGTTATGCGTCGCACCCTTGTGCCCTTCTGTTTGGCATCCCTGACAATTCTGACCCTGCTTGGCACTGCCGCGTTCGGCCAAAGTGCATCGTCTGAGAAGACGGTGTCGAATGATTACCAGGACATGCAACTCTTCACGGATGTCCTGTCCATCGTTCGGCGCAGCTACGTCGAAGACGTTTCGCTCAAGGACCTGATTTACGGCGCCATTGAAGGGATGCTGGCCTCCCTTGACCCTCATTCCGGTTTTATGCCGCCCGATATATACAAGGAAATGAAGGTCGACACGCGTGGCGAGTTCGGTGGTCTCGGCATCGAGATTTCCAAGCGGGAAGGGGTTCTCACCATTGTCGCCCCGATCGAGGACACCCCGGCTTCCAGGGCCGGCCTTCAGCCCGGCGACCAGATTCTCAAGATCGAGGATGCGTATACCAAGGATATGGAGATCATGGAGGCGGTGCACCTGATGCGCGGGGCTCCGGGGACCAGCATCTCGATTACCATCATGCGCCAGGATTTCGAGAAGCCGCAGGTGTTCGCACTGAAACGTGAAATCATCAAGGTCAAGAGCGTCAAGGCCAAGACCCTGGAGAAAGGCTTCGGCTATGTCCGCCTGACCCAGTTCCAGGAGCACTCGTCGGCAGACCTCGCCAGGGCGCTTCAAACGCTGCGCCAGGAGAACGGCGGGGCTCTCTCCGGCCTGGTGCTTGACCTGCGCAACAACCCGGGCGGCCTGCTTGATCAGGCCATCGAAATTGCTGACCAGTTCCTCGCCGAAGGCCTGATAGTCTACACCCGGGGCCGTGAATCTGATGCGCAGATGGAGTTCTCGGCAAAACGCAGCGGGACCGAGTCAGACTACCCGATGGTGGTGCTGATCAATGGCGGTAGCGCCAGTGCCTCGGAAATCGTCGCGGGCGCTTTGCAGGACCATGCCCGGGCGGTCATCATGGGGACCCGCAGTTTCGGCAAGGGGTCGGTGCAGACGATCATCCCGTTGACTGATGAGTCCGGACTGCGCCTGACGACCGCGAAGTATTTCACTCCCAAGGGGACATCGATCCAGGCGCTGGGAATTGTCCCGGATATCGAAGTCCTGCCGGCAGAAATCAAGGAACGGAAGGAACAGGCCCACTTCCGCGAAAAAGACCTGAAGAACCATTTTGATACGGCCGGTGAACCCGCGGGTTCCGGCGATGCCATCCCGGTGCTGGATGCAGAGGCACGGGGCGATTACCAGCTGTTGCGTGCCCTTGACCTGCTCAAAGGATGGATGCTTCTGAAGGGGATGAAGGCGGTTCCGGCAGCTTGAGGCAGTTGGCAAGACAGTTCTTCAGAGACTGACACATGACAAAACCACCAAAACGGCGCCGCTCGCGTAAGGGGCGCCCTGATATTTTTGCCAATTACCGCTTCTGGCTGACGTTGCTGAGCCTGGTGGCTTTCACGGTCGCCGGCCTGGTGCTGTTTACCCTCCTGAAGGAAGAGCCCCCTCCCGCGATAGTGCCTGCCGTTGTGCCGCCGGTTGTTGCCGATGAAGTCCTGCGCGCAGAGGTGGAAGACTTCCTGGCCAAAACGCGGTCGACATCCAGCCTGGTCCGGCGTGAACTGGACCGGCGACCACCCCGCTATACCGTTGTCGGCGAAAGCCCCTCCGAAGAACTTCTTGAAAATCTGCGTGCGCGCCTTGCCGCCCTGCCGGGGCGATTTCTTGTAACTCTCACGGAGGACGGTGTCCTGAGCGTGGTGAGTGCCGGCCGTGAGGTGGTCGTCGTCCGTTTTGTTACGCCGGTCCCCGAAAAGCCCGTACCGGTCATCGAGATGCCTTCCGGTCCGATGGTTGCGATCATCATGGACGACCTGGGCCGGTCGTTGCAACAGGCCCGGACACTCTTGTCGTTCCCGCAGAAAGTGACGTTTGCCATACTGCCGGACGAAGAACATGCCGGCAAAATCGCCGAGCTGGGTCACGCTGCCGGGCGGGAGATCATGCTCCATGTGCCGATGGAACCTCAAGGGTATCCCGCGGTCAATCCCGGCAGCGAGGCCCTGTTCGTACAATACGATGACGCAGAGATACGCCGCCGCTTTGACCTGCTGCTGGCGCGGATTCCCCATGCGACCGGTGTCAACAACCATATGGGTTCGCGGTTCACCGAGGATGCCAGGGCGCTGGCCCCGGTGATGGAAAGCCTGAAGGAAAAAGGACTGTTTTTTGTCGACAGTTTGACGACGGGGCGTTCGAAGGTGGCGTTGGTGGCAAACCTCCAGGGCGTGCCGACCATTGAACGGGATGTGTTCCTCGATAACGTCGCCGATGTCACGGCGATCGGCCGGGAAATCCGACGGCTTGAAGACCGGGCGCGCAGGCAGGGGATGGCGGTCGGCATCTGTCATCCTTACCCGGAGACGCTTGAAGCTCTGCGACGGGAACTCCCGGGTCTGACCGCACGAGGGGTCAAGGTCGTGCCAGTCTCCGTCCTGCTGCACAAACAGGCCCTCGCTCAGGGGAGCTGAGTGCTGACCTTGGCCATGATTTTGGTAAAGTTTTCAAAGTTGCAATCGTAGAGGATTTCTTCGGGGAGATCCGAACTGACCTTGCGCATCAGGAGAAACTCGTCTCCCAGGCGGCCTTCGCGATCGAACAGGGTGCGTTCCAGGAGAGGGAAGAGATCGGAGCGCTCTTTGGTCAGCAGGCGTTTTTCAAACTCCTGGAGCTCTATGGTCTTGTGCGAGACTTCCAGGCCGTTTTCATCGAAACGGTAGAAAGAGAGCTTCTGCTGGAAGAAGTTGCGGGTGTTGGGTGCCCGTTGCAGGAGAAAATAGGATCGTTGTGCAGATTCGCGAAACAGGTCCCAGATCGGATCGCGGGTTTCGATAACGCGTTTCGCTCCGTAAAAGTGACGGAAGACGATGCTGCTGAAGCACTCCTCTTCGATGAAGCCGCTGATCCGGCTGTCCGATCTCATGGCGAAATAGCCGGCTGGCCCGATTTGGGACGCTTCGACAAGCGGTTTGCCGCAGACCAGGCAGCCGGTCGCCAACTCTTTGCGGCGCTTTTCGTATGCGCTCTGTTGCTCATCTTCTTGCACAAGGGCCTTCTGTCGATAATCGTCGAGCCGGCGCGTTTGTTGCTGGTCGATCGAACCCAGGTAGACCTGCCGGGCGACATGGGTCAGCTGGATGTGTACTTCAGTCTGGCGTCCGTGCGTGATGACCGGGTAGATCTTCCCCTCAGGGTTGGTGTTGAGTGACTCGACTTTGGGGCTCTTGGCGATGAAGCCTTCCAGGCAGCGGTACCCGCGGTTGATGGCGTAGGCCTTGAGGAGCTGGTACGGGTCACGGAACGGGCCGTCGTAGTGAATGCGCCCGTCAAGCAGGCAGGGGAGGATGCGCAGGGGGCGTCGCGGCAACCCGTGTGCGTCGAAAAAATCGTAGATGTGCCGGCAGTTCTCCAGTGAAGGTGCGTCCTTGACGGGCACGATGACCCG
>JBFIMV010000219.1:0-4817 GCA_041611575.1 Desulfuromonadales bacterium
ATCTTCGTCATCATGGGGGGCAACGGCTGTGGCAAGACGACCCTGATGCGGGCCCTGGTCGGGCTGCAGCGGCCGGCCAGGGGAACGGTATATTATGGTGGCGAGGATTTCTGGAACGGGCCGACGGAGGATCGGGAACGGCTGAAGCGCCGTCTCGGCATCCTCTTCCAGGGCGGCGCCCTCTGGAGTTCGCTCACCCTGGCGGAGAACGTGGCGCTGCCGCTGCGCGAATACACCTCTCTGCCGGACCGGCGGATAGACGAGATCGTCTCCTTCAAGCTGGCCCTGGTGGGCCTCGCCGGTTTCGGGGATTTCTACCCGGTGGAGCTGAGCGGCGGCATGCGCAAGCGGGCGGGCCTGGCCCGCGCCATGGCGCTCGATCCTGACATCCTGGTGATCGATGAACCGTCATCCGGGCTTGACCCGCTCACGGCCCGCCGCCTCGACGACCTGATCGTCGAACTGCGCGACAGTCTTGGTACGACGGTCGTGATCGTGACCCACGAGCTTGCCAGCATCCTTTCCATCGGCAGCAATTCGGTTTATCTTGATGCCGAGAGCCGCACCATGATCGCCACCGGCAACCCGCAGCAGGCCGCCGAGGCGGGTGACGCCAGGGTGCGCCATTTTCTGAGCAGGGGAGAGGGATGAGCAAACACGCCAATCCAGCCTTGATCGGAGCCTTTGTCATCGGCGCGCTGACCCTCGGGGTGATCACGGTCCTGCTGTTGTCCAGCGGCCAGTGGCTCGGCGAGCGCCGCCAGCAGATCATGTACTTCGAAGGGGCGGCCCAGGGGCTGCAGGAGGGGGCGCCGGTGGTCTTCCTCGGCGTGAGGGTCGGGACCGTCAAGCGCATCCAGCTCGGCCTCGAAGTGGAGAGCCGCACCTTCCTGGTGCCGGTCACAATCGAGGTCGAACCCTCGGTGGTGCTGACCCGCAATGGCGAGCAGATCGACCTGCGCGACCCCGAGACCCTGCAGCAGATGGTGGACCGCGGACTGCGGGCCAGGCTGCGGATGCAGAGCCTGCTCACCGGCCAGCTCTACGTCGACCTGGATTTCTACCCCGACAAGCCGGCCCGGTTCTTTGCCCTCGATCCCGCTCTCAACGAGATCCCGACCATTCCGACCGCGGCGGAGGAGCTCTCCCTGAGGCTGGAGGGCTTCCCCATGGAGAAATTCCTCGGCGATATAGCGGCCATCGGTGCGGCGCTCAATCAGCTCCTGGCCGCCGAGGAGACCCGTGAACTGCCGCAGCTGCTGAAACGGACCCTGCAGCAGCTGCAGGCGCTCGTCGCAAAGCTTGACGCCGAGAGCGCCCCGATGCTCAGTGCCTTGCGGAGCGATCTGGCGGCGCTCGATCGGGCGCTGGAAAAAATGTCCAGCGCTGCGGACCGGGTTGGCGGGGCCGCCGACCGGGTCGCCGGTCTTGCCGACCCGTCATCGCCGTTGTTTGCCAAGCTCAGCCGTGCCGGCGAGGAGCTGGCCGGTGCGGCACGCGCGGTCAGCGTCCTCAGTGAAGAGGGCTCCCCCACGGTCGAACGCCTCGACACGGCGCTGCTGGAAATCTCCCGTGCGGCCCGCGCCCTGCGGTTGCTGGCGGAAACCCTGGAGCAACAGCCCGAAGCGCTGCTGCGCGGCAAACGCAGCCTGGAGGAAGGCCATGCGCAATAAATGGATGATGAGCAGAAGCTGGCAATTATGCGTGGTGCTGGCCGTGGTCATGCTGCTGGCCGGCTGCGCCAGGACGCCGGAGGTGAGCTTCTACCAGCTTTCACCGCGCCCGGATGCGAAGCTTGTCGCCGGTTCGTCTGTGTACGGTGAAGGCCGGACCATCGGCGTCGGGCCGGTTCAGCTGCCGGAATATTTGGAGCGCATCCAACTCGTCAGCCGGGTTTCCGCCAACCGCCTGGAGGTATCGGCGACCGGGCGCTGGGCCGAACCGCTGGCCGACGGCGTTCCCCGGGTGCTCATCGAAAACCTGGTCGCCCTGCGCGGCCATGACCGTTTTTTGAGCCATCCCTGGCCGCGCTCCATGGCGATCCATGGCCAGGTCGTCGTCGAGCTGCTGCAGTTCGAGGGTGGCCCGCAACAGCCGGCCACGCTGATCGCTCGTTGGTCTGTGCTGGACGGTGCCGGCCGGGTCCTGCTTGCCGAGCGCCGCAGCCGCTTCGACGTCGCCGCCGCGCCCGGCCAGGAAGGGCAGGTCGCTGCCTTGAGCGATGCCCTCGGGGACTTTGCCCGCGAGATTGCCGGCGCGCTGGGTGGCCTGTCGTTGTAGGGCCGGGCCAGAGAGCAGAAAAAAAGACGGGGGGCCTACGCGGCCTCCCGTCTTTTTGATCGATGTGATGTTCTTCCCGTTATTGCCGCATGCCCGAGAGCACGATCTGGATCCGGCGGTTCTGGGCGCGGCCTTCAGCCGTGGCGTTGCTGGCGACCGGCTGGTACTCGCCGTAGCCGACCGCCGAGAGACGCTCACCGCGGATGCCGATCTTGTCCTGCAGGAAGTGCAGGACCGTCGTGGCCCGCGCGGTGGAGAGCTCCCAGTTGCTCGGGTAGACATTGGCCAGTGCGCCGCGGATCGGGACGTTGTCGGTATGGCCTTCGACCTGCACGTTCTTGTCGATCGTTGACTTGAGGACGTCACCGATCTGCTGCAGGAGTTTGATCCCGGCCGGCTTGATGACGGCCTGCCCGGAGTCGAACAGGATGTTGTCGACGACGTTGACCGTCAGCTTGCCGTTGAGCTCCGAGATCTTCACCTCGCCGCGACGGATTTCGTCTTCGAGCTTGCCGACCAGCTCATCGTAAGTCCCCTGGATTTCGGCCAGCCGGGCTTCTCGGGCCAGGAGCTCCGCTTCAAGCTGGCGGGCGAGGTCCTGGTTGCTCGCCGTGAGCCGGTCGATCTCCATGCGCATCTCGCTCATGGCGCTGCCGGCCTCGGCGCTGCGGTCAGCCAGGACCTTCTCCACCCGTTTCAGGTCGGCCCTGGCACGCAGCAGGTCCTCCTGCAGCAGGGCGTTGCGCTCGATCGCTTCGAGCAGCCGCTGGTTGGTGACGTCGTTGCGTTCGACCAGCTGCTGCTTGTCTGCCGTGAGGCGCTGGTAGTCCGCTTCGAGGCCCTTGATCACGGTCTGAAGGTGCTGATTCTCATTGAGTTTCATCTGGTGTGTGGCATTGCTGACGCAGCCGGACAGAACGGCGGTGCACGAGAGGATGAGGACGGCGCTGATAAAAGGCTTCACGGCAGGCTCCTTGGGCTTCTGAAAAACGACCGGATGGCAACGTCCTATTGTTGGCGATTTCTCCGTAAATGTAAAGAGCCGGAAACGGGCATGGTTACAGGGTTTTAGGTTGCTGTCGGCAGGGGGCTATGGTATAAAAAATCACTTTGCCGTCAGGAAGAGCATACCCATGAATTCATTGATTCTCGATCCGATTCTGCGCCGCGCTCTCGTAGAGGATATCGGTACCGGCGATGTGACGACCATGGCGACGGTCGCGCCCGGAACCCAGGCGAGCGCTGAACTGGTTGCCAAGGAGGACTTCGTCCTGGCCGGCATCTCCGTCGCCAGGCGGGTCTTCGAACTGCTTGACCCCGGCACGGCCTTTGAGGGCCTCAAGGAGGACGGCGAGTCCGTCAAGCGCGGCGAGGTCATCGCCTGGATCAAGGGCGACGCCGCCGTGCTTCTCCAGGGCGAGCGCGTGGCCCTCAACCTGCTGCAGCGCATGTGCGGCGTGGCGACCCTGACGGCGTCCTTCGTCCGCGAAATCAAGGGGACCGGAGCGGTGATCGTCGACACCCGCAAGACGACACCGGGGCTGCGCGTCCTGGAAAAATACGCGGTGCGCATGGGTGGCGGCGGCAATCACCGCATGGCGCTCTACGATGCCGTGCTGATCAAGGAAAACCACGTTGCGGCCGCCGGCGGCATCACCGCGGCGGTCAGCCGGGCCAGGCAGAAAATTCCGCACACCATGAAGATCGAAGTGGAGGTGCGTGACCGGGAGGAAGTCGCCGAGGCGCTCGAAGTCGGCGCTGACATCCTGCTGCTCGACAACATGAGCCTGGAGGAGTTGTCCGAGGCGGTCGAGATGATCGGCGATCGCGCCGTCACCGAGGCCTCGGGCGGCGTGAACCTGGAAACGGTTCGCGGCATCGCCGAAACCGGCGTCCGCCTGATCTCGGTCGGTGCCCTGACGCACTCCTGCCGTGCGGCAGACATCTCCATGCTCTTCACCCGATAGGGAGACACACCCCGCAACATGGCGAAACCCGCACCGCGCGAAATCATCCTCAACCTCTTCAGCCAGGCAGCCGACGGGCTCGTCTCGGGCGGCCGCATCGGTGCCGAACTGGGGATCTCGCGGGCCGCCGTCTGGAAGCACATCAACAGCCTGCGCGAAGCCGGATACCGGATTGAAGCCGTCCCGGCGCGTGGATATCGTCTGACCGGCGCTCCGGACAGCCTGCTCCCCGAAGCGATCCAGGCCGGCCTCGATTGCCGGGTCATCGGTTCGCGGATCCGTTGCCTCGACGAAGTCGATTCCACCAACCTGCAGGCCTGCCGCCTTGGCGACGCCGGCGAAGAGGAGGGGCTGGTGGTCGTCGCCGACCGGCAGACGGCCGGCAAGGGGCGCATGGGGCGCAGCTGGGAATCTCCTGCCGGAGTGAACCTCTATGCCTCGATCCTGCTGCGGCCACCGCTGCTCCCGTTTGAGGCGCCACGGTTGACCTTTCTTTCCGCCGTGGCGGTCTGTCGCGCCATCCAGGCCACCTCACCGCTGCAGCCGACGGTCAAGTGGCCCAACGATGTC
>JBFIMV010000220.1:0-4815 GCA_041611575.1 Desulfuromonadales bacterium
GCCGCTGCCTGGAGGCCGGCATGGACGACTTCCTGTGCAAGCCGTTTCGCCAGGCCGAGCTGAAAGCGATGCTCGACAAATGGGATGCAGTGAGTCCGTCGATGGCGTGCGAGGTCTCGGGCGATGGATTGCGGTCGGGTCGGGCATGAACAGCGGCTGGAGCAAAAGGCTCGGATGGGCTGTTGCCCTCGCGGCCTATATCCTGACGGTTGCCATTGTCTATGCTGAGCTGCCTGGATTGTCGGACATGGAAATTCTCGACAAGTTCGCCGGTAAAGGCGAATGGCGGCAGGAGCAGGGCAGGCGTATCCTGCGGATCGCCGATGTCGGCCTCGATGAGCTGAAGGGCGCGCTGCTTCTGCCGACCGGTTTAGAGAGTCCCCTGCCGGGGCGACCGGAAATCTGGGACGAGCTGGTCCGCTCCGCGTCGGGCAGGCAATTGGCAAAAAAGAGCGATGGCTTCGTTGCAATCCAGGCCCCCTCCCTCCCCGCCGAATTCACCGAAGGCTGGATTACCGAGCTTTTCCTCGGCGGCCGTACTCCACTGCAGGTGCTTCGTTACGGCAGCCACCTCTTCGTCCTGACCTCATCAAATATCGTTCAGGTGGTAGCCTGCGAAGATCCGCTTCAGCCGAGGCTGGTCGGCACCCTGCCTTATGCTCGCGTCAAGAAAATGGGCCTGCAGGGTGACAGGCTCTTCCTCCTGCTCGACGGCAAGAAGGGAGATATCTCGCAACTTGTCACCCTCGACATTGCTTCCCCCGCAGCCCCTCCAGAGCTGGAGCGGCGCTTTTTGCCCCGCAGCACACACACTTTTTTCATCGACGGCGAACACCTGGCCCTCTTGACCAGGGGTGAATTCTTGAAGGACGCCAGGTTCAGGACGAACGACCTGCTGATTACTTTTTACCTGAACGACGCATCGTTCAACAAGCCGCTGAGCGAGGCCCCTGTCCCGTGGGTCGACAGCGTCTTTGTGCGCCACGGGGATTTTCTGATTACCCCTGGTCGAACGGGACTGAATGTTGTCGATTTGCGGGACCGGACGTTGCCGAAGCTGGCAGCGACCCTGACGCTTTCCGGCAGCGTCCGACATATGGCCCTTTTCAACGACCGGCTTTATGCGCTGTCTTCGAAGCGGATCATTCACATCATTGATCTGTCAGACCCGCTGTATCCGCACGAAACAGGGACTGTGGCCGAGGCGAAAGGCGCTGCGATGGTGAGCATCATCGACAACGCCATCTATTTCTTCTCCAGGAACGGTTACCTGAGAGCCTATGGCTGTTCTTCCGCCCCCGGCGAGAAGTGTGCAGACCTCCTGCAGAGCATGGCCGACGGGGCGCCGGCTTCGCTGGGCGATATCGAAAACATCAAGTCTCCGCGGCCATCGGATGATCCTTCGCTGCAGAGCAGGAACACGGGCATCTCAATGCCGGAGGACGGGGCCTCCGGCCCTGTCCTCGATCGGGGCAACCTGCGGCTGAAGCTGACAGATGACGGTCTGTTGCAGTCGTATCAGCGATCCCCCGACGATGAGCTGCTGCCTGTCGGGAGATTGAAACTCCCTCCCGGTCAGCGCTGGCTCGCCGGTTCGGCACAGCGGGTGTATGTTGGCGGCGGTGGAGAAATATTGATCATCGATCCGCGGGAGGACGGACAGCTCGCATTGGCCGGACGGCTCGAACTGCCCGTTGCGGCAACCTGGGACGCAGCAGTTTCCGGGCAGACCCTCTGGGTTGCGTCGGGGCGGGGCGGTATGCTCGCCTTCTCGCTGGTCAACCCGGATCGTCCGGCCGGGCCGGACCGTCCACTTCTCCACCATCTCGCCGGGCAGGCCGATATCCGACAGATCGCCGTGGGACCTGGCGACAGGGTCTGTGCTGCCGCCGGTCTTGCCGGACTGCTATGCTTCAGGCAGACCGCCGATGGTCGGGCCAGCCTGAGCGGACGACTCGATTTTGCGGAACCGGTGAGCGCCGTCGGCATGGTCGACGGGCTGTGCCTGGTGGCGAGCGAGACAAGGGTACACGTGGTCGACGTCGGCGTTGCGGATTCCATGCAGAAACTCGGCCACATGGCCGTGCCGCGGGTCGAACGATTCGCCCCCGCCCCGCGGCAGCACTGGGCTGCCAGGGTCAGGGGTCAGGGCTGGATTAACCTGCCGCTGCCGAGACACCTCACGCTCGAAAAATGGGTTGATTCGGATGGCGTGCAGCTGACCTTCCCGCAGGATCTGCCACGTGGAGACTACCGGGTCGTTTTGTACAACGATGCCGGCGTGAAAGTGCTCCCGGGGCGTCACAGGCATCTCGTCTCCTCAGTTGATCGTTCGATGGTGGAATCCCATGACGATGATTAGCAGGGTCAAGCCCTGGCACGTCCTGGTGTGCCTTTACCTGCTTGCGGTCCTTGCCGTCACCGGACTGCTTGCCCGTGAGGAGTGGGCTGACGGCACCCCGGCATCGATTGCGCAGGTCGATCTCCGGGCGGGCGCCGACACCTCGACCCTGCTGATCCACGGGGGGGGCTTGTCTTCCGGCCTGCGCGCCGTCATGGCGGAAGTGTCAGGTCATGAAGATGTCTGGCAGTGGCATGTCCTTGATGACATGCCGATGGGGAGGCTGGCGGTGTCGGAACGCGAAGACCTGGCGGTGGTCTCTCTGTACGGCTCCAAGCTGTTGAGCCTTGCCCTCGACAGAGGCGAGCATCCCGTTGTGCTCGACTCACTCGATCTCCCGAAACGCATCTTTCAGGTGCGGATCGTTGGCGACCTGGCGGTGGTCGGTATGAGCGATAACGGGGGGGTCGCCCTGGTCAACCTGGGCAATCCCCGGGAAATGCGGCTGGTGTCAATCCTGGCGTCGCCGGGGGTCATCTCGGATATGGTCGTAGTCGACGACGTCATCTATTTCGTCGATATGCAAAAGGGAATCGGTTCCATCGATCTCGGCGCAGCGACGCCCGGGCTGGAATGGTCCGCCCGATTGAAATCGCCGTGGCGTCTCTCGGTGGATGGCGATCGCATGGTGGCCTTGACCCTCGACGGCCGGGCACATCTTTATGAAATAAAAGATCGTGGACGTTTGCGGCCTGTCGGTTCTTTCGATACGGAGCATAAATCCCCACGCGACCTGGAATGTTTCGGAGACTCCCTGGCCGTGGCCCAGGCGGATGGCCATCTGCACCTTTACAGCTTGTCGGGCTGGCCGAAGGTTGAGCCACTTTCACTCGTCCTCCTGCCGGGCAGACCCAAGATACTGACCCGGGTTTCGGGGCGCAGGGCGCTGGTCGTTACGCTGGTGGAGGGCGGATTGGCCTATGTCGATCTGACGCATCCTGAAAGGCCCGAATTGACCGGTCATCTTCTGCTGCCGGATCAATTCTACGACACTGTGATTCGCGGGGAGCTCTTCTATGCTTCCGGCCACTCAGGCCTGGGAGCGATCCCGGTCGCGGAAATTGCCCGCTCCGGCAAGCAGCCTGATGTTGTCGTGGCGCGTGACGCGTACGAATTTTTCCAGTGGAATGGCAGGTTGTTCGGTTTCCTTGGCGAGGAGTTGACCCCGCTTGCGGTGCAGGGCGCGGCCGCGAGACGGCACACCGGCCCCTACCTGGCCGTTGCCGATGATAATACCGTCTTTTTCTTTGCGATGAATGATGCCGGAGAGGTCTCTCCGGAGGGTTCTCGCACCTTGAAGAAGCGGGTCAAAGATGCATTGTGGCATGGTGACCGTCTGTATCTAGCCCACCCGGAAGGTCTTGAGATCCTGACCGGCTCCACCCCTGACGATCTGGCGCCGGCGGGGAGCGTCGCACTGGCAGGAATGCCTGTCAGGCTGGCGTTGCTGGAGTCCGGGAAGTTGCTGGCGGTCACGCAGGATAGCGGATTGCAGATCATTGATGCTGCCGACGCTCATCGTCCGGTGGTGCTCGGCAGCCAGGCCTATTTGTTGCGGCAGGCTCATTCTGTCGCGTTGGAGGTCCAGGTCGTTGGTCCCATGGCGTATGTGTCGCTGGGCAATGGCGGCGTCCACGCTTTCAACCTGCGGGACCCCGCGCAACCGCAATTGATGCAGGTTATTCAAACACCCGATACGGCCAAGGGTTTGGTCCTGCATGACGGCCTGTTGCTGATTTGCGATGACCTGGAGGGCGTCTTCATCGTCGATATCAAGGATACCGACACCGCCATGCCGGTCGGAATTCTGCCAACACCCGCCAGGGCCAGGCGCATCGCGATAGGTGACGACCACATGTTGATCAACAACTTGTCTGGCGGGACAAGCAGGGTGCCGCTGCCGCAGAGGCTCGAAAATATAAAGATTGAGAATGGCGCACTTGCCAGGGCCACGGTGAAAGGCCCCGTGAGCCGCGCGCAGCTTTACCTGTACGACACCAGGGTCAATGCCCAGGCAACAGTAACCGCCGGCGGCGGATGAGCTGATCGGTCAGAACTTGTAGGTCATGCCGAGCCAGAACTGGCGGCCGAGTTCGTAGATGTCCTGCTCCGCGCCGGAAGGCGGCGTCCTGTCGAACACGTTGTCGATCTCAAGAGAGAGCACGACACTCTGCTCTCTGGAGAGGTTTTTCTCCCAATCGAGCCTCCAGTCGAAAACCCAGAAGTCGGGGTGTTCAACTCTGGCATAGATGTCGTATTTTCCTGACGGCAGCGTTATGTCCTTTTTGGTGTCTTCAAGAGCTTCGTAGCCGCTTTGGTAGCGGGCGATGTTGGTGAACGTCACGTTCCAGGGGAGGCGGCCGGTATAGACGATGTTCAGGACGTGCTCGCGGTTGAAGTTCGTTCTCGGCAGA
>JBFIMV010000221.1:0-4805 GCA_041611575.1 Desulfuromonadales bacterium
ACCAAGGAGAACGGCACCCAGCCCGGTGGCGCCGACCACCAGCCATGGCGGGGTCTTCCACAGGGTGAGCAGGCCGAAAGCGGCCAGGGCGAGGACGAAGTCTCCGGCCGAGAGGATGCCGCTGCTCCAGACCGGGTCGTAGAAGGCTGCCACCAGCAGGCCGACCACTGCGGCGTTGATGCCGGTCAGCGCCGTGCGCACCCTCTGGTTGCGCCGCAGCCCGTCCCAGAAGGGCAGGACGCCGACCACCAGCAGGTAGGAGGGGAGGAAGATGGCGAGCAGGCAGAGCAGGCCGCCGGCCCAGCCGTTGGGGGCCGCCTGCTGGGCGGCGCCAAGGTAGGCGGAAAAAGTGAACAGCGGCCCCGGCACCGCCTGGGCGGCGCCGTACCCGGCGAGGAACAGGTCCTTGCTGATCCATCCGGGATTGACCACCTCGGCCTGCAGCAGCGGCAGGACGACGTGGCCGCCGCCGAAGACCAGCGAGCCCGAGCGGTAGAAGCTGTCGACCAGGGCGAGCGCGTGGGAGCCGTCGCGCGCGGCTAGGGGAAGCGTCAGCAGCAGGAGGAAGAACAGGCCGAGGCAGACTAAGGCGACCCGCTTGCCGACGGCGAACAGGTGGGGTTCGTGGTTGGCCGGCCCCTCGTGTTTCAGGCAGGCCAGACCGAGCAGGGCGCCGCCGGCGATCGCCGCCAGCTGACCGCCGACCCCCGGCCAGGCCAGGGTGATCATGGCGGCCAGGATCGCCAGCGTGCCGCGCGGGCGGTCGGGACAGAGGGCCTTGGCCATCCCCCAGATCGCCTGGGCCACCACCGCCACCGCCACCACCTTGAGACCGTGCAGCCAACCGGCATCAGCCACCGACGCGTCCAGCCCCGTCACCCCGTAGGCGAACAGGGTCAGGGCCAGGGCCGAAGGCAGGGTGAAGCCGGTCCAGGCCGCCAGGCCGCCGCGCAGCCCGGCCTGGGAGATGCCGATGCCGATGCCGACCTGGCTGCTGGCCGGGCCCGGCAGGAACTGGCAGAGGGCCACCAGGTCGGCATAGACCTCTTCCTGCAGGCAGCGGCGCCGCACCACGAACTCGTCACGGAAGAAGCCGAGATGGGCCACCGGCCCGCCGAAAGAGGTCAGGCCGAGCTTCAAAAAGGCCTTGAAAACCTGGCCAACGGTGAGTTTGTCCTGCGGCGGCTCCATGACTTTTCTCCTTGAGTGTTCTCCCCGATGGGGCATTGGCAGACATCTTACCGCAAGGAGGCCAAAAAAACATCGGGAGACTCGATAAGAGGGACGGCACCTCTTCCTCTGGCGGGGTCATTTCGATGAGAATCGTGGCCCAGGGATCAAGGGCTTTCCCTGCCCGAAACACAAAGAAAAAGCTGTAAAATCAGTGGTTTGTTCTATCTTTGACCAAAACGGTCAAAAATAGAACAGTGTCTCACCGAAAGTTGTTGACAGGCGCCATAAAAAAAGGGATTTTACCGATACATAAGGGACTTCATTAAAGGCAAAGCCGGGGTGATCCGGTGACGCAAAGCCACGGGTCCAGAGGAATCTGGACAGCCGGGCCGCTGGAGGTAACCAACGAAACATTAAACCGCGCACTAAATTTTTGTGGCGCGGTTTTTGCTTTTTCGATATTAGCCGCCACTAACAATTCTGATGGGCTTGTCAGACAAACGCATGCTGAGAAACAAACCACAAACCGGGAGGAATGCCAGGCAAGCAAAAGAGAAATCGCAAAGACTTAAACAAGACATGTGCATCGTCAACCACTGAGTACAGATTTTAGGAGGCAATCAATGTTTAATTTGCGTTTTGTCAAAATGGGGTGGCCCGGGCTGATCGCCCTGGTGCTGTTCCTCATGCCGGCTCCGGCTCTCGCCGCTGACGGCGCCAACTTCGTCGGCTCCGAGGCCTGTCTCGGCTGCCACGACAACCTCGCCGCTGCTTATGGCAAGTCCTTGCACGCCCAGGCCTGGTCATCCGTGGAACGCTTCAAGAGTGCCGGCTGCGAATCCTGCCACGGTGCCGGCAGCAAGCACGCCGACAGCAACGCCATCGCCGACATCGTCTCTTTCGGCAAGAAGGCCGCGCAACCGGCCGCCGCCCAGAGCGCCAACTGCATGGAGTGCCACGCCGCCAACAACGAGCTGGCTTTCTGGGACAACGGCCGCCACGCCGCCAACGGCGTGTCCTGCGCCGACTGCCACCAGACCCACGCCGGCGCCTCGCCCAAGGTCAACCAGCCCGACGTCTGCTTCGCCTGCCACAAGGACATCCGCCTGCAGGCCAACAAGCCGTCGCACCACCCGATCGTCGAAGGCAAGGTCTCCTGCTCCGACTGTCACAACCCGCACGGCAGCCTGACCAAGGGGATGCTGCGCGCCGACACCAAGAACCAGCTCTGCTACACCTGCCACGCCGAGAAGCGCGGCCCGTTCGTCTGGGAACACCCGCCGGTCGAGGAGAACTGCGGCGCCTGCCACGAGTCCCACGGCAGCCGGCATGACAAGCTGATCACCGAAAAGATGCCCAATCTGTGCCAGAACTGCCACGACTGGTCGCGTCATCCCGGCACCCCGTATGACAACAGGTATGGTTTCAATGCGACCGGTTCTGATTTGTCGAGCGCCAACAAGCTCGTCGGCCGATCCTGTCTGAACTGCCACAGCAGCATCCACGGTACCAACGCCCCGGGGAACGCCGGCCGGCGTTTCACGCGATAGGAGGCGGACATGATGCGCAAATATACGACACTTGCATTGGCCCTCCTGTTCGCTGCATCTCCCGCCCTGGCGGCTGAGTCCGTCTTCAGCGGCGACCTGTCCCTCAGTGGCCAATTGATCGACGGCAGCTCCAAGCTGAGCGCGAAATATTCCGAATACCGCGACCTCGGCGACAACGACCTGTCCGGCAGCTTCAGCCTGTTCGGTGCCGAAGCCGGTCGTTTCCTCTCGGTCGACGGCGCAAAGCTCGGCCAGGAGGACCAAAGCCTCAAAATGCAGTGGGGCCTGTTCGACACGCTGCGCTTCTCGCTGTTCCACGACCAGCTGACCCACAACTACAGCTTTGACGATCTGACCATCTACTCCGGCGCCGGAACGGACACCCTCACGATCGGCGCTAGCGCCATCACGAATCCTGCCACCTGGCTGCCGATCGACTACAGCGTCGAGCGGAAAGTTCTGGGCGGCGGCTTCAGGGCGAACTTCGGCTCGCCGTACTTCGTGTCGTTCGATGTCACGCAGACCGAAAAAAAGGGCACCCTGCCTTGGGGCGTGAACCACAGCACCGGTGGCGGCAGCTATTTCGTCGAACTGCCCCTGCCGATCGACGACACCACCACCAACCTGACGGCCAAGGCCGGCTACGGGTCCAAGACCCTGCTCGCCTCGGTGGACTTCACCGTCAGCAGCTTCGACAACGACTATGACCGGCTGAGCTGGGCGCGGCCGACGGCCGGCGTCGCGGCCCTGACCAACCCTCACACCTTTACCACCACCACCTTCCTGCCGCCGGACAACGAGATGTGGCAGATCGGCGGTCAGCTGGTCCTCAAGCAGCTGCCGCTCAACTCGGTGCTGGCCCTGCGCGGCAGCCACTCGCAGCTGGAGAGCTCGGACTCCTTACCGGCCGTAGTCAACTCCTTGGGAGCCCCGCTGACAGGGGCGCGCTCCTATGACGGCGACATCACCTATACCACTGCAGCGGTGAACCTTCGCTCACGGCCCCTGGAGCGTCTGGAGACAGACCTCACGTACCGTTACGTGAAGAAGGATAACGAAGCGGGCGGGTTCCTCTATGGGGGACCCACGACCGGAGCGACGGCGCCCGTCAGCACACATGTTTTCTACTACACCAAGCACAACGCCGCCGCGGAAGCCGCTTACCGCGTGACGGACAACAACCGCGTCGCCCTCGGCTACGACTTCACCAAAATTGACCGCGCTGAAGAGATGCGCCACGACGCTGAAGAGACCAAGGACCACCTGGTCTCGGCCGAATGGAAGAACAGCACGTTTGATTTCCTGACCGCCAAGCTGCGCTATGAGCACCTCGAGCGCAACACCCTGTTCAATGGTGCGGTAGCGGTAAATCCTCCGGCACCCACCCAGGACGCATCGATCATCTACGCCTATGCGCGCCCCTTAGATGCGGCCGACAAGAGCCAGGACACCTTCAAGGTGGCGCTTGACCTGACGCCTTGCAGCTTTGCGGATGTTGGACTCGAGTACAGCTACCGTACCGCCGACTACGACAAGACCGTCATCGGCCGCACCGATGACCTCGCCCACAAGATGTTTGCCGATATCAGCGTGGCGCTGCCGGGCAAATCCCGTCTTTACGGCTACGCCGGCTACGAGCAGATCGAGGCGGGCTCTGATCATGTGTACTACACTGGTTCTGGTACAGGGACAGTCACGGTTCTGCCGGTTCCTGCTGCCAGTGAGAACACCAACCGCTACAACTGGAGCCAGGAACGCATCGACGAGACCAGGTCCTTCGGCGCCAGGCTCGAAGTGCCGTTCTTCGAGGAGCGCCTCAAGCTCTCGGCGGCCTGGGATTACGAGAAGAACGAGGGCGAAGCCAAGTTCAAGTCGACCCGCGCGGCCACCGATGCGTTGATGGTGGATATCGACAACTACGGCAACTACACCAAGCGCGCGCTCAACCTGAAGGCGGAGTACGCTATGACCGCAGCCCTGACCCTGATCGGCGGGTATGCCTACGAGAAGTACGAACTCGACGACATCCAGTACAACGACTATCAGAACACGTATAGAGGTGGCGCTCTCCTGACATCTCCG
>JBFIMV010000222.1:0-4790 GCA_041611575.1 Desulfuromonadales bacterium
AACCTCGAAAACCTTGGTCCAGTCCGTCATGTTTCACCTCTTTCCTTACGCTGCCCTGCCAGAGCTTCCCCGGCCAACGGGCCTGAGTTAACGGTTGACTACATCCCCCAGGGCGATGCCGGCGATGATCGTCTTCTGGATGTTGCTGGTCCCTTCGACCACGCGCAGAGACTGGGCATCGCGCAGGAACCGCTCGGCCGGGTACTCGGTGGAGAAGCCGTAGCTGCCGAAAATCTTCATTGTGTCGCTGGCCGCGTGCACCGCCGCCTCGGAGGCGAACAGCTTGGCGATCGAGGTCTGCTGCTGGTTGGGTCGCCCCTGGTCCTTGAGCCAGGCGGCCCGGTAGACAAGCAGCTTGGCGGCCTCATGCTCGGCGACCATGTCGGCGATCTGTGCCTGGATCATCTGGTACGAACCGATCTTCTTGCCGAACTGGAACCGCTCGTTGGCGTAATTGATGGCCGCCTCGATGGCGCCGCCGGCGATACCGAGGGCCCCGGCAGCGCAGCTGATGCGGGTATTGTTGAGCTGCCACATGCATATCTGGAAACCCTGACCGACCTCACCGAGGACGGAATCCTTGGGAATCTTCGCCTTGTCGAAGGCGATCTCGCCGGTGGGGGCGCAGTGCAGTCCGAGCTTGGTCTCGATAGGGGCGGTAACGATCCCCTCATTGTCCTTGAGATTGACGATGAAGCAGGTCATCCCCTTGTACTTGAGGCTCTTGTCGGTGAACGCGTAAACCAAGCCCCAATCGCCGACGTGGGCGTTGGAAATCCACATCTTCTGTCCGTTAAGCTCCCAGTGGTCGCCGCGGTCGGTCGCCGTGGTCCCCATGCTGGCGACGTCGGAGCCGGAGTTGGGCTCGGTGATGGCAAAGAACCCGGTGGAGTCGGCATTGACCCAGTCGGGAATGAAACGCTGCTTCTGCGCCTCGGTGCCGAACTGGTTGACGGTGACCGCCGGGCCGATGTTCTGCATGTTGAAGGGCAATCGCCACGATCCGCTGACCTTGGCGATCTGCTCGGCGAGCAGCACCGACTCGAGAAAGCCGAAGCCGTTGCCGCCATACTCCTCGGGCAGGGCACAGCCGAAGAAACCGAGTGAGGCCATCTGCTTGACCCGTTCGGGGCGGTACCTGTGGTTCGCCTCATCATCATTGAGCGTGGGCAGGATTTCCTTCTGGGCGAAATCCCTGGCCATCTCCTGCATCAACTTTTGTTCATCCGTCAATCCGAACTGCATGTCGACCTCCAGAGCCAAAACGTTTTCATTTAGGGGCCAATACCGCACTTCCCCGCGGCTGGCTTGCTACTCAAAGGTTTTCCAGCCGACGCCTGATTTCAACCAGGCGCGGACCGATTTCATTTTCGAGCTTCTCGGCGCCGAGCTGCCAGGACGGCCCGCCGCAGTTGATGGCCAGCACCGAGCGGTCCGCCTGGATCAGCGGTACGGCGATGGAATTGACATTTTCACGCCAATCGCCGAGAGAGAAGCAAAACCCCTTCTCCCGGTAGTCGATAAGCCCCTGGTCAATTCCGGCCTTGATCTGCAGCCACTCCGCCTTCGGCGTCGCCTGGCGGATCCGGGCGACCAGTGCGTCCCGTTCCTCATCGGCGAGGCCGCACAGCAGGGCGCGGCCCATGGCGGTATTGGCAATCCGCGTGCGCGCCCCCACGTCGATGCGCAGGGTGATCATATTGGCCCGGGCGACGCAGTTCTCCAGGTAGACCATGTGCAGGCCGTCCGGCGCCGCCAGGGAAACGGAGGCCTCGGAAAAATCGGCCAGCTCCTGCATCAGCGGCCGGGCGGTCTTGAGGATATCCATGTTGCCGAGCAGCGAATAGCCTAGGGAAAGAACAGCGGTGCCGAGGCTGTACTGGTTGAAACGCTTGGAGTGGTTGAGGTAACCGAGGACCGTCAGGGTGTGGGTCAGGCGCGATACCGTTGCCTTGGGCAGGCCGGTGCGCGCCGCGATCTCCTGGTTGCCAAGGAATCGGTCGCCCTGGCGGAAACAACGCAGAACGCTTAGACCGCGCGCCAGGGCGGTTATGACCTGGGGGTCTTTGCTTTCGGTGCTGGTTGCGTTTGGGTCGCTCATGCTTGACACGGTCCTTGCAGCAGGTCTTGGGGCAATCCTTTTTCTTATCCCTTGGAGCTGATACTGGCATGAACGCTACGCCAAGTCAACGATTTTTTGGAATTGAATTCCGTAGAGTGGAACTTATAGTCTTTGGGTCCCCATGGGATGGCAACTTCAACTTGCATCTCGCAAAGGCTGGGATTATGTTCAATACATCATGTCCCTGCGAGAAACAGACACCTTTGAAACCGGCCCCATACGCCCCCCCAGCGAGGCGGGGAGCTATCTCATCCGCCTGACGCGCGGCTGCCCCTGGAACAAGTGCGCCTTCTGTCGCTCCTACCGCAAATGTTCCTTCGAGATACGTGACGTAACGGACGTCGAAGCCGACATCGACGCCATGGCCAGAATCCGCGACGCGATCAGAAGTGGCGGTTCGGTGCACGACCAGTGCGACTGGCTGGTGGCGAACGCCCTCTCAAGTGGCGGAACAACCGCCTTCCTGCAGGACGGCGACTCACTGGCCATGAAGCCTGCGGCAGTGGTCCGCATTCTCGGCCACCTGAAAAAGCGCTTCCCGGAGATTACCCGGATCACCACCTACGCCCGCTCCAGGACCATGGCCAGCCGCGCCGTCGAAGACCTGATCGCCTACCGCGAGCTCGGCCTGACCCGCATCCACATCGGCATGGAGAGCGGCCATGACCCATTACTTGAAACCATTAAAAAAGGGGTGACCGCCGAAAGGCACATCCGCGGCGGCCGGCGGGTGGTGGAGGCGGGGATCGAACTGAGCGAGTACATCATGCCGGGACTCGGCGGCCGGAAACTCAGCCAGGGGCACGCCCTGGACTCGGCGCGGGCGCTCAACCAGATCAGACCGGACTTCATCCGGCTGCGAACCCTCTGTCTCGGGCCGAAGCTGCCGCTCTGGGAGGAGTTTTCTTCGGGCAGGCTCGAAAGACAGACCGACGTCGAGATCGTCGAGGAGATCCGCACCTTCCTCGCGGCGCTCGACATCCCCGCCGTGCAGATTGCCAGCGACCACATCCTCAACCTGCTGGGCGAAGTCGCAGGGCGGCTTCCTGAAGACAAGGAGAGACTGCTCGGCATCATCGACGCCTTCCTTAACCTGCCGAAGGAGGAGCAGGAACTCTTCCAGGTCGCGCGCCGCGCCGGTCTGCTCGAGCGGCTCTCGGACCTCGGGCATCCCGCGGTGCAGCACAAGGCCAGGGGGCTGCTGGCCGAAATCCATCGTCATTACGGCGAGGACGGGGTCGAGGAAGCGGCGCGGGAGATGATGGCGCGGTTTATCTAGCGCCGTTTTCAGGATCGTCAGACCTCACGAAACTCCGTGGCACCCTTGTCAGAAAATCGGCAATCCCTTCGCGACGTTCGATTTCCGTGACAGTTCCTCACCCGGCATCCTCATCTGCCTGAGCGTCGGCGGTCAACACCCGGAGGAGGCCATCGCCGATCCTGCTCAGGGCCTGGAGAAATGAAACCGGGGCAATTTAATGCTAAGCTGATAACTGCTCAATTCACGGGAAGGAGGAATAAGCATGAAGATCGATTGGGCCTATCTGCGCAAGGGGTGAACCTCCTGCACCAATGCCCAGGAGTTTCTTGGGAAAAAGAAGATCGAAGCAAAAGAGGTGGTCGACGCCCGCAAGCAGGCCTTGAATGCCGATGCCGCCTGGGCGCTGCTCAGATCGGCCAAGACGGTGACCGTGGCCAAAGGGAAGAAATTCGTCCGCTTCGACCAGCCGGCGAAACAGAAGGATGAGCTCCTCAAGCAGGCTATCGGCCCCACCGGCAACCTGCGCGCTCCCACCTACCGGGCAGGTGAGGAGTACGTTGTCGGCTTCAACCCTGAGTTCTACGCGAGCTGGGTGAAGTAACCACGGGAAAAACGGTCCGCTGGGCCAGAGTGTCAGCGGCAAGGCCCTTTCAAGGGCGGCGATGGTTAACTTCGCCGGGTGAGTTCTCCCTGTGCCCAGTTGCGTCAGACAAACCGCGCGATCTTTTCCACCGGCTTGCGCGGCGGCGCGGTGGGCTGTTCGTCGGCAGTGCCGTAGACGATCAGCGCGGCGACGGTCTCCTCCTCTGGCAGGCTGACGATTTCGGCAATCGCCTTGTTGCTGATGACGCCGAAGATGCAGGTGCCGACCCCTTTGGCGTGGGCCGCAAGGCAGAAGGTCTGGCAGGCGATGCCGGCGTCGAAAGCTTCCCAGAAATGGGCGTTCGAGCTGTCGAAGTCGCCGTACTTGTCGAGCCGGCCGCTCCTGCCCTTGACAAAACTCAACACGACCACGCCCTTGGCATTCTTCAGGGTGTTGAGGTTGTAGGCAAAGCCCTGCACCCCCTCGGCGGCGAGCCTGGCGATGGTTTTTTCATCGTCCACCAGGGTGTAGCGGGCAATCTGGGTGTTCGCCCAGGAAGGCGCCCAGCGGCTGATCTCGACGATATCCTTCATCGTCTCGCGATCGACCTTCTCCTGCTTGTACTTGCGCACGCTGCGGCGCTCCTTGATCATTTCGATGGCATCCATGGGTTTCTCCTTTTCTGAACAGTGGATGGCTGGCATTTTCTACCAGGCGGCGGTCTGCGGGACGGTCTGTTGCACAACGGGTTCGCTGCGACCGCCTGCTCGATTTTTCCGGAAGAATTCCAGGAATTCGAGCCGGCGCCATGCTCACAAAAAGCG
>JBFIMV010000223.1:0-4778 GCA_041611575.1 Desulfuromonadales bacterium
ACGCACTGCGCGCAGCACGATACAGGCGGTCGGCGGCAAGCCGGTCTGCATCGGCCGCGGCATAGGCCATACCGGCCCGGAAGAGCGCGTCGACCATCTGCCGATAGTGACCTGCCTGCTTGAGATAATCACCTTCACGGTCGAAGGCCGCGGCGGCGTCCAGTTGCCGTCCCTGCCGCAAGTTGATGCACCCCTGCAGTTCCGCCCGGGCGGCAGCGATCGCGGCATGTGGCCGGTCGCCGAGGGCCGCAGAAGCCTGGTCGTGCTCACCCTGAGCGCGGGCTACCTCTCCAGCTTCGCAGGCCAGCAAACCGCTCAGCAACCGGGCCTGAACAAGCAAGCGGCCCTCGTCTCCGGCCAAACGGTTCAACAGCTGATCAACGACGGTGCGTGCTCGTCCCCGATCCCCCATTAACCGCGCGTTCCTGGCTTCCAGCAAAAGAATCTCTGACAGGGGGCCTTGCTGGTGCAGGCTCTCCCGTCTGGCTTGCTGCAGAGACCGGTCGGCTGCAGCAAAGTCACCCAGTTGCATTTGCGCGGCCGCCAGGTTGAAGGCCGCATCGGCGATGTCCTGTGCCCGGTCCATCAGCCGACCCCGTTCCAGGGCCTGCGCGAACAGGCGGCTCGAGAGCAGATATTGACCCTCATCATAAGCATCGCGCCCCGCCTGCATGTTGACGAGCCATTGCCGGTCAAGGGCGGATTGCGCCGGTTCAACGGCGGTCGAACCGGCGCATGCGCTCAGCAGCATGGCGACCAGAAGCACAACAGGCGCAAGGAAACGAAGAGAATGAGACCTCATGGCTGCCGCCTTTCCCCGCCGACCTCTTCTACGGGAATCCTGGCCGGACGCGACTCCGGTTCGACGTAATCCCGTACCAGCCAGTGGCGCTGCAGGCCACGCGTCAACCGTTCTATCTCCCGCAATGTGTCTTTGGTCTGCAGCAGCAACCCTGGCAGGGACGTCAGCTCCTCGCTCACGCCCTGGCTGATTGCCGGCAGATGGCCGCTGGCCCGTTGCAGGTCATTCAGCACGGCGCCCGACTGCTGCATCAAGCCCGGCAGCGGCTGCAGGTACTGGTCGAGGTTCTCCGCAGCCTCACCCAGCTTCTTGCCGGTGGCGTCCGCCGTCTGCAAGATGCTCTGCAGCTGATCCAGGGCGCCGTCGAGCCTGGTCAGGGTACCGAGCAGGTCCTTGGCCAGAGCCTCGTCGTTGAGCAGCATGGGCAAGGGGCCCTTGCCATTCTCCAGGTTGTTCGCTATGCGGTTTGCGCTGGCAAGCAGGGTCTGGACCGGGCCTTGCGGATCGCGCAGCTCGGCTGCGAGTTGCGTATATTCCTGCAGGGTCGGCAGCGTGGCGCTTTCGACCCTGGCGAGAATCTCCGTCACCACGGTTTTCAGATCCTTTTCCGCCGTGGCCACCAGTACGGGTTCGCCAACCGGCAGTTCGGCGCCCGTGCCACGCGTAATCTCCAGGAAAAGCCCGCCCACCAGGCTGATCGCGTGCCGAATGATCACCCGGGAATCACTGCGGACAAACCGCGCGAAATCACGCTCGACCCTCAATTCGGCGACCATGCGCCCCTGGGGATTGATGAAGATCCTTTTGACCTGGCCGGCGGTTGTGCCGAGAATTTCGACGTTCGCCTCCTCGCGTAAACCACGGGCGCCATCCTCGGGCAACAGCACAAGCAGCTGCATGCCGGGAGAAAACCAGCGTTGTGCGCCGGCGACGAAAAACAGCCCTCCCAGCGCCAGCAACAGGCTGAAAATAACGAAGGCCCCGGTCAGTTCATTGACATAGCGAAGTTTCATCCCTCTCGACATCAGCTCTCCTGGACGGTCAGTTGCATGCGCGAGCCGAACATGGTGCCGCGCTGCGTGGCATTCACGGCCGGCTCATTCCAGACTTCCGCATCAGCGGTGGTCCAGATGACCGCGGCCCCTTTGTTGCGGGCGCTGCGTAAAGCGTTGAGCAACGGCGGCATGATCTCCGGGTACAGGTTGCGCGTCGGTTGCTCGAGAATGACAAGCTCCGGCCGCCCGAGAAAGGCCCGCACCAGCGCCGCGCGATCGAGGTCCCCCGCCCGGGTCCCGGTCGGCAGGCCGAGAGGCAGTCCGGGCAAGCCGAAGAAACGCGCCAGGGCGGCGGCCTCCGCTTCGATTTCGGCCAGCGGGTTCACGCTGTGGTGTTGCTGCGCCAGGCAGATATTGGCATTGAGCGGCAGGGACGTATACCAGCCCTGTTCAGCGAACACCCGTCGGCATTTGCCGCGCAGCAATGCAGCGCGTTCGGCGCCCAACCGGTGCCATTCCTCACCATTATAGCGAATCTGCCCCTCGCGGGCTTCCATCAAGCCCAGGGCAAGATCTGCCAGGGGGGTGCGCAAATGGCCGCGTTCCAGCCTGACCAGCAGCAGCTCCCCCGGCTGGAGGCTGAAGCTCACCCCCCAGAGCGGCACGTCATACTCCGGATCGGGGTTGGTGGAGACATTGCTCATGGACAGCCGCGGCGACTGTGCCTGCAAATCTCTGGTTTCTTTGACGATGTCCGTTACGGTCGTCATGAAACGCCTTTCAAATACTGAACCTTAACCAACAAAAAGGTTCAAACTGGAAAAACACAAACTTGCCACCAAGACACCAAGACACCAAGACACCAGGAGAAACAAGGATGTTTTCGTTTTCGCAATCTCATTCGGGCCTTTCTTGGTGCCCTTGGAGCCTTGGTGATAAAACCTTCTATTCAGGTATAGACCCGTTCAAATATAAGTCAGCAGTGAGACCAGTGATGAGGTCAGGAACAGCGCCCGCACCGAGTTCGCCAGCGCCCGCTTGGTCGCCGTCGGAATCATGGCGGTTGAACCGCTCACCCGCAGCCCCTCGCTGCAGCAGATGACACCGGTGAGCAGCGCAGGCAACAGGCTCTTCACCAGGAAGTTGACCAGGTCGAGAGCATCGATCGAACCTAGGACACTCTGGGCGAACATCAGCGGCCCGCTGATATTCGGCGTCAACAGGGTGCTGAACA
Organism: Desulfuromonadales bacterium; assembly: GCA_041611575.1. Lineage (GTDB taxonomy): Bacteria > Desulfobacterota > Desulfuromonadia > Desulfuromonadales > BM103 > JBFIMV01. The sequence continues at coordinate 3,032 of JBFIMV010000223.1, forward strand.
GGTAGCCGCTGAGAAAAGAACCGGCCAGGAACATCATGCTGAGACAGAAGACCGCGATGCACAACCCCAGGACCCGGGGCAACAGCAGGTAGACAAAGGGGTCAAGCCCCTGTGAATCGAGCACCCGGACTTCACCGTTGATGCTCATCTGCCCAAGCTCTCCGGTCATCGTCGTGCCGTTGCGGCCGATCGCCAGCAGGTTGGTCAGGACCGGCACCGCCTCGCGGATCAGCACGGTGACCAGCAGCGGCCCGATCAGCTCCGTCTGGCCGATCTTCTGCATCCAGACCAGCGCCTGGGCGACCACGGAGATGCCGACGGCGATGGCGACATACAGCACGAATCGGGTCGCCTGCACGCCGGTGACAAAGACCTGGTGCACCAGCTCGGCGCGAACCGTCCGCGCCCAGGTCCGGCGTCGCAAAGACACCACGAAGACGGTCCAGATGACCGCAGCCAGGTAACGCAGTTCTCCCAGGATGTCCAGGGTCGCTTTCCCCAGGCCGGCGACGGGTTTCATGACGACACGCGCGCGCCGGTCAGGAGATACGTGGTGATCTCCCCGCTCCCGGGCAGATAAAATTCGCCCCGCTTTTCCAGGGTAAAGGTATCTTTCAGCAGCTCGTAGCTGGCGGCGCTGGTCTGGATCGAGCCGGGCAATCCGAAGTTCTTCAACTGCTCGGCGTTCTGCACCGTCTCGCCCCAGAGATCGTAGGCCAACCGTGCGCTGCCGATGACGCCGGCGATCACCGGCCCGCTGTCGATGCCGATGCGCAGCTGCAACGGCTCGCGCGTCCGAGAGTCGAGCGTGAGGATCTCCTCCTGCATCGCCAGCGCCATGCCGGCGACGGCCGCCGCATGGTCGGGGCGTGCCTCGAGGATTCCGCCGGCAACCATGTAGGAATCGCCGATGGTCTTGATTTTTTCCAGGCCGAACCTGTCGGCCAGGCGGTCGAAGCGGCAGAAGAGCTGATTCAGGAGTTCGACGATCACCAGCGGCGACTGCTTTGCGGCGAGGTCGGCGAAGTTGTTGATGTCGGCAAACAGCACCGAGGCCTCGTCAAAGCTGTCGGCGATGACACCTTTCTCCTGCTTCAGCCTCTCGGCGATCGGCCGCGGGAAGATGCTCAACAACAGCCGCTCGGAGTTTTCCTGCTCCGACTGCAGCAGGCGGTTCTTCTCCTGCAGGTTCGTTTCAAGATCGATGATCCGCATGCCGGCGCGTACCCGCGCGAGCAATTCGTTCTTGTCGTACGGCTTGGTGACATAATCATCGGCGCCGGCATCCATCGCCGTCACCAGGTCGGCCTTGGCGTCGCGCGCGGTGACCAGGATCAGGTAGGCGTAGCGGCTTTTCACCGATGCAGTGATCTTCTCGATCAGTTCCAACCCGCCCATTTCCGGCATCTGCCAGTCGGTGAGGACCAGGCGGAAATCCTCTTTCTGAAAAAGGTCCCAGGCCTGCCTGCCGTTCTCGGCGCAGACCACCTCGAAACCGGATTTCCCCAGGATATTCTGCAGCAGCAGGCGGGAATCGAGATCGTCTTCAGCAATCAGTATGCGCACGTTTCAAGTCCTTGACCATGCAGAAAACCGCCATATCAGACAAACACCACGTCGACCCGCGCCAGGTAATCGTCAAGCTCCGCCAGCTTCGCCCGGATCTCGTCCGTCGCCTGCTTGCCGGCAGCCTCGTGGATCTGCTGGCTGATCGTGGAGATGCTGTCAAACCCGTAACCGCCGCCGA
>JBFIMV010000224.1:0-4769 GCA_041611575.1 Desulfuromonadales bacterium
CGAACCGGTCTTGATCTGGCCGGCGTTGGTGGCCACGGCCAAATCCGCGATGGTGGTGTCCTCGGTTTCGCCGGAGCGGTGCGAGATGACCGCGGTGTAGCCGGCGCGCTTGGCCATCTCGATGGCGTCCAGGGTCTCGGTCAGGGTGCCGATCTGGTTGACCTTGATGAGAATGCTGTTGGCGATCCCCTTGTCGATCCCTTCCTTGAGGATCCTGGTGTTGGTGACGAACAGGTCGTCACCGACCAGCTGGATGCGGCCGCCGAGGCGTTCGGTGAGCAGCTTCCAGCCGTCCCAGTCGTTCTCGGCCATGCCGTCCTCGATGGAGACGATCGGGTAGCGGTCGACCAGGTCGGCGTAGAAGTCGACCATGTCGGCGGCCGTCTTCTCTTTCTGGGCCTCGTTCTCGAGGATGTACTTGCCGTTCTTGAAGAGTTCGCTGGCGGCGACGTCGAGGGCGAGCAGCACGTCCTCGCCCGGCTTGAAGCCGGCGGCCTTGATGGCGGCCATGATGACTTCGAGGGCTTCCTCGTTGCTCTTCAGGTCGGGGGCAAAGCCGCCTTCGTCGCCGACGGCGGTGTTGTAGCCCTTGTCCTTGAGGACTTTCTTCAGGGCGTGGAAGATTTCCGCCCCCATGCGCAGCGCCTCGGCGAAACTGCTTGCGCCGACCGGCATGATCATGAATTCCTGGATGTCGACGTTGTTGTCGGCATGCTCGCCGCCGTTGATGATGTTCATCATCGGCAGGGGAAGTTCCTTGGCGTTGGCGCCGCCGAGGTACTGGTAAAGGGGGAGCCCGCTCTCATCGGCAGCGGCCTTGGCGACGGCGAGGGAGACGCCGAGCAGGGCGTTGGCGCCGAGGTTCTTCTTGAAGTCCGTCCCGTCGAGTTCGAGCAGCTTGCGGTCGATGCCTGTCTGGTCGGAGGCTTCCCAGCCGATCAGTACTTCGGCGATCACTTCGTTGACGTTCTTCACGGCTTTCAGGACGCCTTTGCCGAGATAACGGCCCTTGTCGCCGTCGCGCAGCTCCAGGGCTTCGCGCTGGCCGGTCGAGGCGCCGCTCGGTACGGCGGCACGGCCCATGACGCCGCTCTCGAGGTAAACTTCCACTTCAACGGTCGGGTTGCCGCGCGAATCGAGAATCTCACGGGCGTAGATGTCGATGATTTCACTCATTGGTTGCTGCCCCCTTCGTTTCCAGGTGTCTTTGTCGAACGGCGACTGCCGTCCGTGCGGCTTTTTATAGCATATCAGGGTAAAATTGAAACCTCCTTTTTCCGCTCCTGCAACCGATCCCTGAGCGAGATGATTGCTTTGCATCGTTCATGGTGGTATTTTGTAAAGCTTCTGACTAAAACCTCTCGAGGCATTTTTTTTGGACGAACCGATACAGCGGCAAAGTTTCACGCCGGACGACCCGAAGCTGACGCATGCTCTCTTCGGTCAACAGGACCGGCATCTGCGGCAGATAGAGCGCCTGACCGGCGTTCGCATCAGTTCCAAGGGGACGAGTGCGTTGCTGAACGGGCCCGGCAAGGCCCAGCAGCACGCCCTGCGCCTGTTGACCGGTCTTGAAGGCCTGTTGAAGGGCGGTTTCCCGCTGCGGTCGGCTGACATCGAATACTCCGACCGCATCCTGAGAATGGATGCTTCGGCCGATCTCGCGGCGATCTTCCTCGACACGATCATCGTCTCCTCGCGCAACAAATCGATTGCTCCCAAGACCATCGCCCAGAAGGCCTACACCGACGCCATGCGCAAGAACGACGTGGTCTTCGGCATCGGACCGGCCGGTACCGGCAAGACCTACCTGGCCATGGCCATGGCCGTGGCGATGCTCAAGAAGAAGGAGATCAGCCGGATTTTGCTGGTGCGGCCGGCGGTCGAAGCGGGCGAGAAGCTCGGGTTCCTCCCCGGCGACATCGCCGAGAAAGTCAACCCCTACCTGCGCCCGCTGTACGATGCCCTCTACGACCTGATGGACTTCGACCGTGGCCAGGCTTTGATCGACCACGGCGTCATTGAAGTCGCGCCGCTGGCGTTCATGCGCGGTCGCACGCTCAACGACGCCTTCGTCATCCTCGACGAGGCCCAGAACACCACCACGGAGCAGATGAAGATGTTCCTCACCCGTCTCGGCTTCGGCAGCCGTGCCGTGATCACCGGCGATGTGACGCAGATCGATCTGCCGACCGGCCGTGTCTCCGGGCTGGTGCAGGCGATGGACGTCCTGGCGCGGGTCGAAGGGGTGCATTTCGTCCGTTTCACGGACATGGATGTGGTCCGTCATCCGATCGTGCAGGCAATCGTGCGGGCTTATGACAGTCACAGTCCGGGCTGACGCCCGGTTTAACCCGAATCCAGCGGATTCGAATTGAGCTTGGTAAATCATGGCAAAACAGGACCGTAAACCGGAACCGGCTGCTGCGGGCAAGACGGCAACCCGTCGGCAGGAAAAAACTTTCGTCACAGCTGATGAAAGCCTGCAGCGCATTCTATTGCTATTGCTGCTGGCGTTGCTGCTGACCTTCATCATCGTGCCGAAAGGGGGCCTGACCCCCACGGAATTCTCGGTCGGGGATGTCGCTCCCCGCGACATCAAGGCTCCCCGCGACATTCTTGTGCCGGACGAAGCCCTGACAGAACAGAAACGCGCCGAGGCCGACAAGGCGGTGCCGAAACTCTACGATTTTGATCCAGCGACCGGCAAGGGTGTTGCCGAGCAGGTCGCTCAAGTGCTGATCACCCTTCAGGGGAGCATGAAAGAAGGGCAGTCCGAAGCTGAACAACGGGCCGCGCTTGAAGCCGGCTTTGGCTTGAAGGTCGACAAAAAGCCCTTCGCCGCCCTGCAGGAGCTTGTCCGTCGGCCGGACGTGATGCCGCGCATCTCTGCGCTGCTGACACAGATCTACCAGCGCAAGGTCGCGGGGAATCTCAACCTGTTCGATACCGACCGGGGACACGGGGTTGTTTACCGGAGTCTCGGTTCCCAGGTGGAAGTCCCGGATACCGGCAGCGAGAGCGTGATCGGTCTCGGCGAACTTCAGGAAGCGCTCAAGTCGGCTGTCGCGGCAACAGACCTCCCAAGCGGTCAGAAGAAGGCGCTCGTCGACCTTGTCCATCCCTTCCTGCGGCCGAACATCTCGTTCAACAAGAACGAGTCGGAAGGCCGCAAGCTGGCGGCCAGGGAGGCGGTAAAGCCGGTCCTCCTGCAGGTCAAGAAGGGGGAAATGATCGTTCGTGAAGGCGAGCTGCTAAGCCCCGAGCAAACCCTGCGCCTCGGCGCCCTGCGCGACGACGGCAATCGCGTGGCCTTCTGGCGCAATGCTGCGGGGTTGCTGCTCAGCAGCCTGCTGCTGGTTTGTTTCGCACATAAATTCGCCTGGAAGAACATCCGCAAATACCGACCGAAGAACCGCGACCTGCTTTTCCTGGGAGCAACCTTTGTTTCCCAGATACTCACCCTGAAGATCTGCATCTTCATTTCAACGGCCCTCGGCAGCGCTTTCCCTTACGTCGAGCAGACCGCTTATTACTACCTCTTCCCTTTCGCCGTCGGCACGATGCTGGTGCGGATTGTCCTGAACTCGGAAATCTCCCTGGTGTTCGCCATCTGTGCTTCGATCGTCACCGGGGCCTTGTTCGGCAACAGTTTCGCAGTGATGGTCTTCGCCTTCCTCACCAGCCTGACCGGCGCACACTGGGTGGGGCATGTCACGGAGCGCTCCTCGCTCTTCCGGGCGGGCCTGCGCCTGGGTCTGTTCAATGCCGCCATGATCTTCGCCCTGCATCTCATGACCAGCCGCCCGTTCGACCTGCAGCTGGTTTACAAGCTCGGCTTCGGCCTGGCCGGAGGTCTGGCCGCGGCGGTCGTCGTGACCGGGGTTGTCCCGCTGGTCGAATCGCTGTTCCGCTATACCACCAACATCAAGCTGCTCGAGCTGGCCAACATGAACAATCCGGTGCTGCGCGACCTGATGGTGCAGGCGCCGGGGACATATCACCATTCGATCATCGTCGGCAACCTGGCCGAAGCGGCCGCTGAGAACATCAACGTCAACCCCTTGATGGTCCGCGTGGCGGCTTACTATCACGACATCGGAAAAATCAGGAAGCCCCTTTACTTCATTGAAAATATCGGTTCACAGGAGAACCGGCACGACAAGTTGACGCCATCAATGAGCGCGCTGGTCCTGATCGCGCACGTCAAGGACGGCGTCGAAATGGCCCGCGAGAATTTCCTCGGCCAGACGCTGATCGACATCATCCGCCAGCATCACGGCACCAGCCTGATGAAGTTTTTTTTCGACAAGGCCAGAAACCGGGCCGATCACGGTGTCGAGCAGGTCGACGAGCGGGACTACCGCTATCCCGGGCCGAAACCGCAGACGCGCGAGGCGGCGCTGATCATGCTCGCCGACGCCGTGGAGGCCGCCAGTCGTACCCTGACCGACCCGACCCCGGCCCGCGTACAGGGGATGGTGCAGAAGATCATCAACAATATTTTCATCGACGGGCAGCTCGACGAGTGCGAACTGACCCTGAAGGATCTGCATAATATAGCCAAGAGTTTCAACCGCATCCTGGCCGGGATTTTCCATCACCGGATCGATTATCCCGAACCGGCCTACAAGGAGCGGGACAAGGATGCCGCCAAAAGGAAAAACGGTGAAGATTCAAATCGAGAACCAGCAAAGCCGGCAAAAGATAGAGAAGCTGAAGTTGCGAAAGGTAGCCCGGAGGATCTTAAGCGTCTCGGGATGTCCTGA
>JBFIMV010000225.1:0-4749 GCA_041611575.1 Desulfuromonadales bacterium
ACCGTGAAGGTGATTATCTCAAGCAGGCAGGTCACTATCGGCAGATGGTCGACGCGCTCTTCCGGGCCGGTATGGCCTATGCCGCGGCCGATGCAGACCGGCTTGCCGCCGACCGCCTGTATCGTGCTGCGCGCAGTGCGTTCAGTCAAAAACGTACGGCCGAGGCTCGAGAGCTGTCGGTAATGGCGGAAGCTGCCGCGCGCGATTCCGGATCGCAACTGTTATTGGAGAACATTTCCCAACTGCAGAGAGAGATGTCTTTGCGATAAATTATAAAAAACAAATACATGTAAGAAGTTATTGATAAATCAGCTTAGCAAATACAAGGCTATCCGGGTCGCATAATCTGCTTTTCCTGCTAAGATTCTGTTCAGAGATCATTAGCCAACATAGCCGATGGAGGAAGCGATGAAAACATTTATACTCTCTCTTTTCATGCTCATCATAGCCAGCAACGCCTCTGCCGTTGGTGAGATTGTCAACTACCAGGTGAACGGCGAGGCCTACGAAGGCTACGCTGTCAGCCCGGCGCCGGGCGCACCCCTGGTGCTGCTGATTCACGACTGGGACGGGCTGACAGATTACGAAATCAAGCGCGCACACATGCTCGCCGAGCTCGGCTATGCGGTCTTCGCCGCCGACCTGTTCGGCAAGGGCGTTCGACCGACCGAGATGGCGGACAAGCGCCAGCACACCGGTGAACTTTACAAGGACCGCGCCAAGATGCGCGCTCTCATCCAGGGAGCGCTGGATATTGCCAAGGAGAGGGGGGGCAATGTCGGCAACGCCGTGGTCATGGGCTACTGCTTCGGCGGCGCGGCGGTGCTGGAGTTTGCCAGGTCGGGGGCCGACGCCAAGGGGTTCGTCTCCTTCCACGGCGGCCTGAGCACCCCCGAGGGGCAGGACTACAGCAAGGCCAAAGGCCAGATCCTGGTGCTGCACGGCACGGCCGACGCCAACATCTCCATGGATGATTTCGCCACCCTGGCGAAAGAACTCGAAACGCACGGCGTGAAGCATGAAATGATCAGCTACAGCGGCGCCCCGCATGCGTGGACCGTGTTCGGTTCCGGCAGCTACCGCGAGGACGCCGATCGTAAATCCTGGCAGCGTTTCGTGGATTTTCTCAAGGAAACCCTGCAGTAGGACAATCATTATAGCGCTGGAAACAGAACGGCCGGGCGATCGCCCGGCCGTTCTGTTTGTCAGCATATCCTATATAGACTACTTCATGGCGTCCTTGAGGAGCTTGACGCCCTTGTTGGCCTCGTCGATGGAGGCGACCAGGGTCTCCCTGGCGAGTTCGGGGTTGTGCCAGCCGTCGCTGTTCTCGGCCGTCCACCACTCCCAGAGGACGTGGGCGATTTCGTGCTGCTTGCGGGCCTGGGCGAGCACGTCATCGGCTACGCCCTTCTTTTTGGCCTCGTCATAGGTGTCGATCAGCGCAGAGAGGGCGTTCTCGGCCTTGCGCATCTTGCCGCGGGTGTAGTTCTGCACCGCAGAGATCTGGTAGGATTTCTCCTCGACCGACGAGTTCGGATGGCAGCCCATGCAGCTTTCCTTGACGTGATGCTTGGGCCGGACCACCTGGTGCCCGGTAAACGTCTCGCCCTTGGCGTTCTTCTCTTTCGGCATGTGGCAGTCGGCACAGGTGACGCCGGCCTTGTCATGCACGCTCCCCCAGTAGGTCTCCATCTCGGGATGCTGCAGCTTGATCAGGCGGGCGCCGGTCACGGCGTGGGTGAAGTCGCGGAACTTGATGCTGTCATAGTGCGCCAGGATGTCCTTGGCGTTCTTCAGCGGGAAGTGGTTGGAGCGGCTGTCGCCCATGCCGAACTTCTCGTTGGTCCCGGTGTCCGTTCCCGGGTTGCAGTTGTACTCGACATGGCACTGGCCGCATTGCAGGTTCGAATCCTTCTTGCTCAGAATGCCGATCTTGCGGAAGTCACGGAAGTTGACCACCTCGACCTTGACGCGCGAGGCGCCCTTGTCGGCATCGTAGGGGCGGACACCGTCACGCTCGATGCCCTCGATCAGGGCGTCACGAATGATCCGCGGCTTGGTGGCGTGCGGGTCATGACACTGGATGCAGCCGACCGGGTTCTGCACGTCTTTCACCAGTTCGTTGATGTCCGAGGTGCGGTCCCACTTGGCGCGCTCGTCCTTGTCGCCCATGAATTTCCACTTGAGGACCAGGTCCGAAGTCTTGCACTGGAGGCAGACCGGGTTGCCGGCCTTGGCGGTCTGCGGCAGGGTCTTGCCGGTGTCCTCGATCACGTCCCAGACCTTGCCGGTGCGGGCGATTCCCCACATGTCCTTGTACTGGTAGCGGCCGCCGGCGAAGCGGTCGACGACGAACTGGTCGATCACCATGAAGGGGTGGGCGCGCGGTTCGTTGTGCTCCTTGGTGAAGCCGTGCGGCGCGAGCAGCTTGTCCTGCAGCGGCGAGCGGCCGGTCTGCACGCCTTTCTCCTTGCGGGCCTCGGCGTCCCAGTTCATCCGGTAGTAGCTGTCGTACTGGTCGGGGTGGCATTCGCCGCAGGTCGACAGCTCGAGGCTGGTGACCGGCTTGGTTTTTGGGTTCTTGAGGTGGGCGTCCATCTCGCTGTGGCAGGTGGCGCAGCCGAGATCGGCGTGCATCGAATCCTGGTGCAGCGCCTTGACTTCCTTGTGGCAGCTGAAACATGTGCCCGGATCGACGTCCGCCGCTGCCGCCGGGGCTGCCAACGTCCATGCCAGGGCGATGCCGCCGGCCAGCAGCAGTGAAAAAACCTTCGTTCCCATCATGACTCCTCCTTAGTGTCGTCGGTCCGGACGGTCCGGACGGGTTGAAATCGATGGCGCGAGGCCTTCCCGCGCCAGATATCGCAACTGCTCCGCCACTTGTTAAGCACGGATTAATAAAATATATCGCCCATGAAAATTTTCTCAATAATAGTCGAGACGATTTTTCGGATAATTGACCTAAGTCAACTTTTGTGAGTAATGGGATGCTTTTTCCGGATTTGCAGGTTAAGAGATCAATCCAGGCAACACTTTGCTTGCATTTTTCTGCCGGCAGTGGTTGATTGACGATATTTTTCAACGACCTGCTTTTGAGGTTGCCGTGCATAATTCTCTCGTCGACAAAAGCTTGTTTTGAAGTGAATCCGATGGAACTTGTCGCCGTATTCATCAATGTCATTCTGCCGGTCTTCGGCATCGTCGCGCTCGGTTACCTGCTCGGCGGCAGGTTGGAGCTGCAGGCGCGCACCCTGACGCGGGTCGCCTACTACGTGTTCGTCCCGGCCTTCATCTTCAAGGCGATCAGCACGGCAGGCGTCACACTCGACAGCACCCTGAAGATGCTCGGCTTTATCATCGCGACCCACCTTCTGGCCGCGGGCGTTGCCGGTGGCATCGGCCGCCTGCTCGGCCGCTCACGGGAGATGATCGCCGCTTTCGTGATGATCGCCGCCTTCGGCAACGTCGGCAATTATGGTCTGGCGGTCATCCGCTTCCGTCTCGGTGACCTGGCGCTGGCACCGGCGACCATTTACTTCGTCGCCATCACCATCAGCGCCTTCGTCATCTGCGTGGGGGCTGCCGGCTGGGCGCGCGGCGGTCGCCACGGAGCCTTCTGGGGGGTGGTCAAGACACCCGCCCTGTGGGCGACCGTGCCGGCCCTGGTCGTCTCGCAGGGTGAGCTCACGGTGCCGCTGATGCTGACGCGCATGATCGGCCTGCTGGCCGACGCCATGATCCCGGTGATGCTCTTCGCCCTCGGCCTCCAACTCCTGGAACAGAAACGCATCATCTTTTCGGTCGATGTGGCGCTGGCGTCCTCGATCCGCCTGTTCATGGTGCCGGCCATAGCCGTGCTGGTGAGCCTGCCCTTTGCCTTCAGTGACATCGAGCGTGTCTCCGGTGTCCTGCAGGCCGGGATGCCGACGGCCATCCTGGTGGCGATCATTGCCAAGGAGAACGACATCGTCCCGGATTTCGTCACCTCTGTTGTTCTCGTTTCGACCCTGGCGAGCCTGGCGACGCTGTCGATCCTGATGGTCCTGCTATGAGTGCCGGGCGCGCTTTCTCCGGCAGGCAGCCCGGCGGCGGGTTGCGAATCCTGTACCTGGACAATGACGTGATCGTGGTGGACAAGCCGTCCGGGCTGCTCACCGTCGGCACCGCCCGTGACAAGACCCGTACGGCCCACTACCTGCTCAATGACTATGTGCGCAAAGGCAACCCGAAGTCGCGCGAGCGGGTCTACGTGGTGCATCGCCTCGACCGGGAGACTTCCGGTCTGCTGGTCTTCGCGCGTAGCGAGGCGGCCAAGGAGTTTCTCCAGGGGCACTGGGACGAGGCCGACAAATCCTACTATGCCATCGTGCACGGGGAGGTGAGCGCGGCAGAGGGGACGATCCGCTCGAACCTGGTGGAGAGTGCCGCGATGCGGGTCTATGCGACGCCTGACTCGTCCCTGGGAAGGCCTGCCGTCACCGGCTACCGCGTGCTGCGCGTGTCACGCGGCCTGAGCCTGCTGGAGGTCACCCTGCAGACCGGCCGCAAGCATCAGATCCGCGTTCACCTGGCCGACCTCGGACATCCACTGCTCGGCGACGACCGCTATGGCCGACCCGATCGCGCGCCGCGCCTTGCCCTGCACGCCTGTGCGCTCTCGTTCCCGCATCCGGCCGGTGGCAAGCGCCTGAGTTGTGCCTCGGAAATGCCCGCCGAATTCGAGAGGCTGCTCGGACGCACGGTCCC
>JBFIMV010000226.1:0-4746 GCA_041611575.1 Desulfuromonadales bacterium
CCGGCGATTGCCGGACGCTATTCAGGCGCGCCAATGAAATAAACCCGAGAGGAGGAATGAAGCAATGTCAATGGTCAAGGAATTCAAGGATTTTGCCATGCGAGGGAACGTGGTCGACATGGCCGTCGGTATCATTATTGGCGGAGCGTTCGGCACGATCGTCAAATCACTGGTCTCCGACGTGATCATGCCGCCGATCGGCATGCTGCTGGGGAACGTCGACTTCTCGGAACTTTTTATGGTCCTCAAGGAGGGCGCCGCCGCCGGGCCGTACCTGACGCTGGCCGACGCGCAGAAAGCCGGCGCGGTGACCATCAACTACGGCCTGTTCTTCAACGCGGTGGTCAGCTTCCTGATCGTCGCCTTCGCCGTCTTCATGCTGATCCGGGCGATCAACAAGATGAAGCGCGAGGAAGAGACGCCGCCTGCCGAGCCGACGACGCGCGACTGCCCCTTTTGCTTTTCAACCATCTCCCTGAAGGCCAGCCGCTGCCCGCACTGCACCTCGGAAGTCACGGCCTGACAGGTTCGTCAATAACTATGTGAGCCTGCGGGGGGACAGGGCGAATGCCCCGTTCCCCCGCATTTTCAGTGAAACACGCTATCGAGAGGTTTTGTGAAAAAGATTGCCGTTTTCGGTCTCGGCCTGCTGTCGGTCCTCTATTTACTCAACCCGACCGCCGGGGTCTTCGAAATCCTCCCCGACAATCTCCCCTTCATCGGCAACCTCGACGAGGCCGCCGCCGTCGCCCTGCTGCTGATGTGCCTGCGCTACTTCGGCATCGAGCTGCCCGACATCTTCCGCCGCGATACCCCCCGCAGCAAGGACATCGAGATCGACTGACCTCCTGCCTAACGCACCTCTTCCAGGACTGTCGTCGGCGCAGAAGTGTTGTCACGATCAAAAACCACGACGTGACGTACATCCGAACGGATACCGATGCGCTCACCGGGGGCGTGATCGCAGTGACTTGGGACCAGCGCCTGGATCAGGTCGCCGCTGGAGAGGCGCAGGGTGTAGAGGATGCTGGCGCCGCGGAAGTTGCGGCGCACGACCTCGGCCTTGACCGGACTGTGGTCGTCGTGCACCACGTCCTCGGGGCGGACCAGGAGTTCGATTGCTCTGCCGGGCAGCCCGCCCGGTCGGCACATGATGCCGCGGTGGACGCCGAGGCCGGTGACGATATCACCAGACGCCTCGACCAGGCCCGGAATCAGCATCCCTTCGCCGACAAAGGACGCGACCGTGCGGTCGATGGGGCAATGGTAGAGTTCGTGGGCATCCGCCCATTGCAGCATGGCGCCGTCGGCCATGACGCCGATGCGGTCGGCGACGGCGAAGGCTTCGTGCTGGTTGTGGGTGACGAACAGGGCGGTGGCGCCGTACGACTTGAGGATGTCGCGCACCTCGGTGGAGAGCCGTTCGCGCAGGGTGACGTCGAGATTGGAAAAAGGCTCGTCAAGCAGCAGCAGCGCCGGGCGCGGCGCCAGGGCGCGGGCCAGGGCGACGCGCTGCTGCTGGCCGCCGGAGATCTCGTGCGGGTATTGCGCGTGCGCCTTGTCGAGGCCGACCAGCTCGAGCATCTCGCTGACGCGGACGATCGTCTCGGCCCGGCCCAGGCCGCGCAGGCCGAAGGCGACGTTGTCGAACAGGGTCAGGTGCGGGAAGAGGGCGTAGTCCTGAAAGACCATGCCGATGGCGCGCTTGGCCGGCGGCAGGCTGTACCCCTCGCGGCTGATGGTCGCGCCGTTGAGGAGGATCTCGCCGCGCAGCAGCGGTTCGAAGCCGGCGATGGTGCGCAGCACGGTCGTCTTGCCGCAGCCGCTGGCGCCGAGCAAACAACCGATCTCGCCTTTTTCGAGGCTCAGGGAAAGATTACGGACGACCCAGTGGTCGCCGTAGGCCTGCGAGATGTTCTTCAGTTCGAGTATGGTTCCGTCCATGATGTCCTCTATTCGTTGTCACTGCGCCGCATCAGCAGGATGATCGGCACCAGGCCGGTGAGGAGCAGCGTCACCGCCGGCAGGGCGGCGCGCTCCCATTCCCCCTCGGAAGTGAGTTCAAAGATCTTCACTGCCAGCGTGTCCCAGCCGAAAGGCCGGGTCATGAGGGTGATCGGCATCTCCTTCATGACGTCGACGAAGACCAGGGTGAAGGCTGTCAATAAGCCGCTGCGCAGGATCGGCAGATGCACCCTGCCGAGCAGCTTCAGGCCGCGCAGGCCGGCCAGCCGGGCGGCTTCGTCGATGCTCGGCGTCACCCGGTGCATGGCGCCGTCGATCGTCTTGAATCCGGCGGCCATGAAGCGCACCAGGTAGGCGATGAGCATGACCAGCAGGGTCCCCTGGAATATCTGCCCGGTTTCGATGCCTAACCGCCGTGCCGTGTCAATGACAGCATTGTCCAGGGCGGCCACCGGGATGAAGATGCCGACCGCCAGCACGGTGCCGGGGAGGGCGTAGCCGAGATTGGCGATTCGCACCAGGGCGCGGGTCGGGGCGTCGGCGTGGCGGCGGGCAGTGTAGGCCAGCAGCAGGGCGCAGGCGCAGATCAGCAGGGCTGCGCTGAGGCCGAGAAACAGCGAGTGCCAGAGGAGCGCGAGGTAGCGGCCGGTGAACTCGACGTGGAAGATGTTGAGACTCCAGCGCAGCAGTTGCAGCAGCGGCAGGAGGAAGGCCAGGCTCAATACCGTGAAAGCATAGCCGAAGGCCAGCCAGCGCTGCCAGCCTTTCAGGGGAATCCGCTCACTCTTCGCGCTCTGGCGGCCTTCGGAAAAGCGCATGCGCGAGCGCATGCGCTGCTCGGCGACGATGATGAAGAATACCAGCAGCACCAGGCAGGAAGCGAGCTGGGCCGCGGCCGGCAGGGAGAAGAAGCCGAACCAGGCCTTGTAGATGGCGGTGGTGAAGGTGTCGTAGTTGAAGATCGACACGGCGCCGAAGTCGGCCAGGGCCTCCATGATCACAAGCAGGGCGCCGCCGGCGATCCACGGCCGGGCCATAGGCAGGACGACCAGGAAGAAGGCCCGCCACGGCCCGCAACCGAGGGACTCGGCCGCTTCGAGCAGGCGCTTGCCCTGGGTCTGGAAAGCGTTGCGGCTCAGCAGGTAGACGTAGGGGTAGAGCGACAGGGTGAGGATGGTGATGACTCCGCCGGTGGCGCGGACATCGGGGAACCAGCTGCTGCTGCCGAACCAGGCGCGCAGCCAGGTCTGTACGGGCCCGGCGTAGTCGAACAGGCCGAGGCTGACAAAGGCCAGCACGTAGGCCGGCATGGCCAGCGGCAGCAGCAGGGCCCAGGTGAAGAACCGGCGGCCGGGGAATTCACAGACCGCAGTCAACCAGGCGAGGCTGACGCCGAGCAGGATCGAACCGGTCGCGACGCCGGTCACCAGCCAGAAGGTGTTGCGCAGCAGGTCAAAGAGCAGAGTTTCCCTGATGTGCTGCCAGATCTCGACGGCCGGTTCGTGCCATGAGAGGAAGACCACCGACAGGGGGATGATCACCAGCAGCGCGATCAGCAGGGTGGCCGTCCGCCAGCCGGTGTAAAAGCCGGCGCGAAGAAACGGCGGAACGGCGCCGCGTTGCGGCGCCGTTCCGGTGGCTGGTGGGTATTCCGTCACAGATCGTCCCTGTGGCGGCGGGTTAGCGGTAGCCGGAGCGGTCCATCAGGCGGATGGCCGCTTCCTGCAACTCGCCGGCCTGCGTCAGGTTGAAAGGGCTGGCGGTGAACTTGCCCCAGGCTGCCACCTCGGGATTGGCCGCCACCTTCGGGTTGACCGGGTACTCGAGGTTGGCGTCAGCGAAGAGATTCTGCGCCTTCTCGCTCGACAGCCACTCCAGGAACTTTATTGCGGCATCAGGGTGCTTGGCATGCTTGGTGACGCCGGCGCCGGAAACGTTGACATGCACACCGCTTTGAACCACTCCCTGGTTGGGCCAGAAGAGCGCCAGCTTGAGGTCAGGGTTTTTCTGCAGCAGGCGACCGAAGTAGTAGGTGTTGACGATGCCAACATCCCCCTGGCCGGCGGCGATCGCCTCCATCACCTGGGTGTCGTTGGAAGACGGCTCGGCGGCCAGGTTGGCGACCCAGGAACGGACGATCTGCTCGGTCTTCTCTTCGCCGAATTCGGCGATCAGCATGGCGACCAGCGACTGGTTGTAGACTTTCTTCGAAGTGCGCAGGATCAGGCGCCCTTTCCAACGCTCTTCACCGAGAGAGGCGTAGGTCGAAAGCGATTCCGGCTTGACCCGCTCGGTGCTGTAGACGATGGTGCGCGCCCGCAGCGAAAGGCCGAACCAGCGGTTCTCCGTGTCGCGCAGGTGAGCGGGGACATTGGCCGCGAGGACTTTGGAATCGACCGGGCGCAGCAGCCCCTCGTTGGCAGCGTGCCAGAGGTTGCCGGCGTCGACCGTGATCAGCAGGTCGGCCGGGGTGTTCGCACCCTCCGACTTGAGGCGCTGCATCAGCGGTCCTTCCTTGTCGGTGACGAACTTGATGGCGACGCCGGTCTCCTTGGTGTAGGCGTCAAACAGGGGCTGAATGAGGTGCTCGTTGCGTGCCGAATAGACGACGATCCCCTTGGCGGCGGCAAGGCCGGCAAAGACGGAGGTAAGCAGGATGGTGAGCAGCAGCAGGGTCTTGGCAATCTTCACGGGTGAGTCTCCTCTGTTTGTGATTTTGAAATCCACTTTCAGTGTGCGGCCAAAGCAATCCTTTGATTTGGTTCAGCCGTTCCGGTGTCG
>JBFIMV010000227.1:0-4726 GCA_041611575.1 Desulfuromonadales bacterium
CAACCAGCCGCTACTTCCGGTCGCCACGAATACCGATGCAGACTGTCTCAAAGGGGATGTCGCGGCCGCTGTTGGCAAGGGCCTGTTTCGCCATCATGACCAGGCCGTTGCAGCACGGGACCTCCATGTGCACCACGGTCAGGCTGCGGATGTTGCTCTGCGTGATCATCGCCGTCAGTTTCTCAACATACGGCGCGGTATTGTCGAGCTTCGGGCAGGCGATCGCCAGGGCCTTGCCCTTGAGCAGGTCTTCCTGGAAATCGGCGTAGGCGAACGGTGCGCAATCAGCCGCCAGCAGCACGTCCGCGTTCTGGAAGAACGGTGCGGTCGGCGGCACCAGGTGCAGCTGAATCGGCCACTGGGCGAGCCGCGACGGCCGTTGGCCGTACTCATCTTCCGCTTCGGCCGAGGTGGCCGGCTTGGCGAAGTTCATGGTGCGCGCCGACGGGCAGCCGCCACCGGCCGGCGGAGCGAAACTCTTGACCTGGGCCGAAGGACACCCGCCCTGTTGGGCCACTGGAGCAGGGCCATGTCCATGGGGAAGCGGCTCGCGACCGATCTCCCTGAGGTGCTGCTCGACCGCGGCCTCGTCGAATTCATCAGCTTCGCGCTCTTCGATGGTGATGGCGTCGAGCGGGCAGTCGCCGAGACAGGCGCCGAGGCCGTCACAGAGGTTGTCGGCAATCAGCCGCGCCTTGCCGTCGATGATCTGGATCGCCCCTTCGGCGCAGGAAGGCACGCAGAGACCGCAGCCGTTGCATTTCTCTTCGTCAATTTTCACCATCTTGCGTTTCATGTCAGCTCCTATGTCAAAGGTGTTTTCGTGTTTGTTGAAGTTGGCCCGATCCTACCCTGTCGTCGGCAGGCTGACCTTGACGGGGGTCAAACATCAGAAAAAATAGTGCCACAACAGATCAAGCCGCCCCCGCCGGATCAGGTACTGACCGGAAAACCGCATGATCTCCCTGACCTTCTCACGATGACCGGGCTTGTAGCAGTGGATCTCGCAGTGCTTGCAGCTTGGCTTTTCCGGCAGCGGGCACCTGAGGCGGCGTTCGAAGGCGTAGAGCAGAAATTCATGACATTCCGAACAGACGGGATGCCGGCGCAGCGGCAAGCGCAGAAAAGCTTCTTCGGTGGCGGCGACGGGCGACCGTTCGCCGTCGTGATGCACCCGGCAATAGACGGCAGTGAACTGCAGCAGGACCTTGAGGTCTTTACGTTCCCGTCGCGTCAGCGATTGAGCTGTCCTTACATCTGCGAGGTTCTTCATACCGGAAAGATGCCAGATGCATCAGGCGCATGCATTGACAAAGGTCAAGAAACACACAGGCACATCAGGCCTCCTTGCACTTGTCGGCCAGATCCTCCAGCCGCTCGTGATCGAGGATTTCGATGGTTTTTCCCGTGACGCGGATCATGTCGTCATCGGAGAGCTTGCGCAGCGTGCGCGACAGGGTCTCGCTGACCGTGCCCAGGTTGGATGCCAGCTGGGTCTTGGAGATGGGGAGCGTGACGGTGCGCAGGCGTCCTTTCGACAAGGTCATCAGGTAACGCGCCAGGCGCGAAGGGACATCCTTGAAGGTCAACTCCTCGACCTGCATGGCGAACTGGCGCAAAAACTTCGACAGGCCGGCGATCATGTTGATGGCTATGCGGCCATTCCCCATGAGCAGGCCGTGAAAACCCGCCTTGGGAAGGAACAGCAGCTTGCAGGTCTGCAGGGTCTCGGCATAGGCCGGATAAAGACCATCACCGAAGATCGCCGCTTCGGCAAAGGTGCCGCCGGGCTGAATGACATGCAGGATGCGCTCTTTGCCTTCGGCGGAGAGCTTATAGACCTTCACCTTGCCGTCGAGGACGACGAAAAAACCCTCGGCCACCTCCCCTTCGGAAAACAGCAAATCGCCTCGCGCATACTCCCTGACGCGCCCGATTTCCTGGAGAGCGTCGAGGTCGTCATTGGAGAGTCCGGCAAAAAGGGGAATGTTCTTCAGAAGTTCGCGATAGTTCATGGCTTCAGCTCCGGTTTCCGATGTGAGGGTCGCGAGACATCATAACGACTCACGCACCGGACGCCAAGCCCCAAGAGAAAAACGGGAAAGGAAACTTGCCAGGGGGAGCGGACCAGCTCAGGAGGAATGACCGGAAATCCTTCAGCGCAGGTAATACCCGGCAACCCGCCACTCATTGTCGGCGCCGAGCATCAGCGTGAGCGTCTCGATCACCTGCGGACGCGACGCGAACCGGGTGATGAACGTCATGACGACGTATTCGCCTTCCGGTACATTGCTGGCGCTGGCGGTGTAGGTGATGCGATGCCGGATGCGCTCGATGGCGGGCCCGAGATAACCGCGCAGCTCCTCGATTTTCTTGTTCCAGGCCTTCTGGGTCAGCATGTCCTTCATGGCGTCGGCTGTGACATGCCAGCTCTTTGCATACTCCTCGGTATCGACCAGGAAGAGGAACTCTGTAGCGGCGGCGAGCGACTTCTCGGCGACCTGCTGCGAAGGGAGTTTGTTGAAAGCCGGGATGACGATCAGCAGGAGGCTTATGCAGAGCAATCCGAGGTGGATTTGCCAGGTTATTGCAACACGGTTGTTAGAAATCATCGCGACCTCCCGTATTCTCATGAATGGAAGATCCAACAACGTTAATTACATTTTAATCCCGAAGAGCCCTGCAGGCAACCTCAGGAGAGCAGAAAGTTACTGATTTTGAGGAATGAGTGATGTTTTACAAACCAATGGGCGAGAACTGGATTGAACGATCGTTGTCGGCAGGGCTTACAGCTTCGAACCGGTGATGATCAGGAAGTTCTCGGTCAGGACACCGCGGGGCATCACTTTCTCGCCGTAAAGCACCCGGTTGCCTTCCTTGATGTAGATTTCGACGTCCGGGTTGCCATCGGTGTGCGGCAGCTTGATGGCATAAACCCGGTAGCCTTCCGGGAATTCATCGAGCGGCGGTTCGGCATTCATGCGGCGATAGGCATTTATAACGCCAAGGGCCGTTGCGCCGTGCGCTTCGGAAATCCCCTGGACGCCGGCCCGGAGACAGGCCGTGAGGTAGTTCTTGGTAAAGTTCCTGGTGTTCTTGGTGCGGGCAAAATTGCCTGACTTGAGATCGACCTGGTCGAAAGCCTTGTCGATCTCGCCGCTTTCGACGGCATCAACGACATCATTGACGAGAGAGTCGAGGTCTGCAGGCGCCCAGTTTTCCATCTTGATCGGGGTCATGAAAGGAGTTTACCCGAGTTTGCGTGACAGCGAAAACCTTTTTCGCAACGGCTCTACAACCAAAACAATAGCTCGATTCGACTCAACGCAAAGACGCAGAGAAAAAGGGCCAGCCGCAAAGCAAGGTCCATTTTGCAAAGGCTCAATTCATCCCGCGCGCAACTTGCCACACGGGTCTATTAACTACGCGTGAGAGGGGTCAATTGTAGTCCTGCTCCTCTCCGGGAACAGGCTTCATCATGGCGACGATCAGCACGGCGAATGGGCCTATCAGCAGGCCGATGATGGCCCACAGCACGATATTCCGATTTTTCCCTTTGGCCAGGCTGGCGGCGGCAGCGCCGAAGACCACCCAGGCGATCAAGTACTCCATTGTCCGTCCGTTCCTTGCTGAGAGGGTTACCCGGGAAGAGCCGATTGATGCGACAGTCTCTCACATCTCCGGCCGAACGTTAAGCTTATTCTAAAGCTTCAGATCGACCTCGCCCTGGCATAGCTGCGCACGCAGGGTGTTGACATCATCATTCTCCAGGTAATCGTCAAAGGTCATCACCCGGTCGATCACCCCGCCGGGGGTCAGCTCAACGATGCGGTTGGCCAGGGTCGACACGAACTTGTGGTCGTGGGAGGTGAACAGGATCACCTCGGGGAACCTGATCAGGCTGTTGTTGAGCGCGGTGATCGATTCCAGGTCGAGGTGGTTGGTCGGCTCGTCGAACAGCAGGACGTTGGCGCTGGTCAGCATCATCCGCGCCAGCATGCAGCGCACCTTTTCCCCGCCGCTCAGCACCCGGGTCATCTTGGTCGCCTCGTCGCCGGAGAAGAGCATGCGGCCGAGGAACCCGCGGGCGAAACTCTCCCCTTCGTGGGGCGGGAACTGGCAGAGCCACTCGATCAGGTTCAGGTCATTGTCGAAGTACGCGCTGTTCTCCTTGGGGAAATAAGCGGTGGTGATGGTTACGCCCCAGCGGAAGCTGCCGCTGTCCGGCTGCAGTTCACCGGCAAGGATCTGCATCAGCGTGGTTTTGGCCAGGCTGTTGCCGCCGACGAAGGCGATCTTGTCTCCCTTGTTGACGATCAGGTCGAAATTGTCCAGCACTCTGACGCCGTCGACGGACTTGCTCAGGCCCTTGACTTCGAGGATGATGTCGCCGCAAGGACGCTCGGGTTTGAAGACCACGAACGGGTATTTGCGCGACGAGACCGGCAGCTCATCAATCTCCAGCTTGTCGAGCAGCTTCTTGCGCGAGGTCGCCTGCTTCGCCTTGGAGGCGTTGGAGCTGAAGCGGGCGATGAACTCCTTGAGTTCGCTGGCCTTGTCGCTGGCCTTCTTGTTGGCGTCCTGTTTCTGCTTCAAGACCAGCTGGCTGGCCTCGTACCAGAAATCGTAGTTGCCGACATAGGTGCGGATCGTACCGAAGTCGATGTCGGCGATATGAGTACAGGCCTGGTTGAGAAAGTGCCGGTCGTGGGAGACGACGATCACC
>JBFIMV010000228.1:0-4724 GCA_041611575.1 Desulfuromonadales bacterium
CGGAAGTATCCCCCAGTAACCGTAAAACGAATGAATTAATGCCCTATACGCCAGGCGAGCGGAATCAACTGCTGATAATCGGCGTAGGTGAGACTGGTCTGCCAGTGCCCGCTGAGCATGCCGGCCAGCACTCCCGAAGAGAAGAGCAGGACGACCACGCCGACGAAAACCACTCCCGGGACCGGCCGGCTCCAGAAAGCCATCTGCAACGTGCCCGGTTCGGGGCAGCGGCTGACGCAGGTCAGGCAGCCGGTGCATTCAGGCGAATGGACGCGGACCTTGTGCCGCACGTCGATGCGCGACGGGCAGGCGCGGCTGCAGGCTCCGCAACCGGTGCAGGACTCGCTGCGACGCGAGATCCTGAAGGGGCTGAGCATGCTGAACAGGCCGAGGAGTGCGCCGTAGGGGCAGAGGTAGCGGCACCAGAAGTTGCGGTAGGGAAGCGAGAGCAGCGTCAGCACCAGGATGACCGTCAGGGCGGTGCCGGACATGCGCAGGAAGAAGTGCAGCATCTTGACATCGGCGATCGCCCAGTAGGGGGCGGCGAGGAACTCCCGGAGGGCAAAGACCGGCATGTCGACCAGGATCACCTTGACGAAGAAGAACAGCAGGGCGTACTTGATCAAGCGCAGCACGACATCGAGCCAGGGCCAGATGCGGTAGTTGCGGCCGAACAGCCGCTGACCGAGCTTCCACGCCCCCTCGGAGAGGGTCCCGACCGGGCAGAGGAAGGAGCAGAACGACTTGCGCGCCAGCAGCGCCATGGCGACGAAGGTCAGCAACAACACCAGGGCCGCGGGGTGGGTCTTGTCGAAATGCCCGGTCAGCACCCAGGTCTTGAGGCTGACCAATGCGCCGATCGGCAGGAAGCCCTCCACCCCCGGCGGTCGCGGGAAGTAGCCCATCGCCCCCTTCGTTTCGAAATGCCGCACGAAGAGGCCGAACTGCACGCCGAGAAAAAGGCACCAGCCGAGGAACAGCCACTGGACTGCCTGCCGCCAGTGACTCGCGCTTAATTTTGCAAGAAATCGTCTCATCGTCGTCTCCGGATCGCACTTTACAGGCGGGGCGACAAAAAAACCATGACGTTGGTCAAAAAAAGAGGCGCATCCCGAAGGGTGCGCCTCTGCTTTTACAGGGTGGTGTCTGGCTACTTTTGCGACCAGTTCCCCTTGGCATCCTGCAGGTACCAGCCCTTGGCGGCCTTGGCGCGCCACGACTCGGCAAAAATCCCCTCGACCTCTTCCGCCTTGTCGGGGAAGCCGTTGGCCTTGGCGATCTCGAGGTAGAGACGCTTGCGATCCTGGTTCTCGGCATCGACCAACCGCTTGACATCGGCGCGCTGCTTGAGGTTCAGGCCTTCGGTGGTGCGCAGCTCGAGATAGCCCTTGGCATCGATGCCGACATGACCTGAGGCGAGCGACGGCGCCAGCTGGTCGAAGCGGTCCTTCATGTCGTTGCGCAAGGCCCGGATTTCCGGGGTGGTCACGTCGATATCCTGGGCCGCATGGGCAACGCCCGGCCCGAAGAATTGCAGGAAGCTGCTCCCCGGCGCAGCCGGCGCTTTCTTTTCCTGTCCGGCCTTCTCGCCATAAACTTCGTCGACGATCCGGTCGGCGGCGCCGCGCAGTTCCTCGGCCGGGAAGTAGATGTTGATGGTCACGCAGGAGACCGCCACCACCAGGGCGAGCAGGGCAAAGCTTCGCAGAATATTTCGCATGTCTGTTCCTCCGTCAAGATGTTGCAGCTGTGATTCGACTATACATGAGCGAGCGGCAAAATCAATGTTCCGTTCGTTCGATGCGCTTGAGCCGCTTGACCATCTCCTTGAAGGAAATGACCGGCGACGAGACGATCACGTCGATCTTGGGCGGCAGCCAGCCGCCGTCAATCAGGTATTTTTCCGATTCCGCGCGCGCCGCCCCGCGCAGGCGGAAGACGTCGTTGCGCAGGGTGCAGGCCAGGCCGATCTTGCGATAGCGATAGAAGTCGATAAAGCGGTAGACACCTTGCGAGAGCGCGGCGGACAGCCCGCCGTGGCTCAGGGTGTTGAGGTTGCGGATTGCCTTGACGCTGATATTGCGCGTGCTCGATTCGGCGGTTTCGAAGCGGGCGTCGAAGGCCGAGGGGATGCCGTCGAACAACCGCAGACCGCGCACGTGGCCCGAGGCGACGCCGTTGATTTCACCGAAGGCGAAGGTGCGCGTCAGCTCATACAGGTCGATGTCGTTGAAGTCGATGTCGGCATGGTAGGTCGGGTAGCGCGACAGCGGCGCAAGGACTTTGAGATTCTGCAGGCGGATGGCGCCGCCGAAGGCCCGCGCCGACGCCTCACCGGACGTGACGATCTCCTTCTCGCTGAAACGGATGCCGTCGAGTGCGGCCGTGAAGCGGCCGCCGAGTTCCGGCCAGGAGAAGGCCCGGGAGACTTGCAGGAGCTCGACCTCTTCGACCCGCAGCGAAGCTTCCCCCTCGGGTACCAGGTCCTGCCAGGAAAGCCTGAAGGCATCAAGGCTGACCCGGCCGCCGGCGGCCGGGACCGCCAACGATCGGACCAGCTGCCAGCGGTTGGTCGCAGCCCGTATTTCCAGCTGACCGTCAGTGGCATCAACCAGGGGCGCCTTGAGACGCGCCCAGGTGAGCCGGCCGGAACGTTCCGGGGGAGCCCCCTGAAGTTCACCCGTCTGCAGGATGAACGGCAGGCTGCCGTGCAGACCGGACAGGGCGAACGTGTCGCCCATACCGACGTCAAGACCATCGGGCTGAAGTTCCAGGTCGAGCCGCCAGACGTCACCCGCCCGGACTGCATCGCCCTGCACGGCAAGAGCACCCTCCAGGTTGACCTCTTTGAGCGCGGGGGCGATCTCACCCGCCAGCCGCTGCAGGACATTGAGGAAGCGCCCCGCCAGCCGCGGCACGGCAAGGCGCCCGTCGAGAGAGGCCGTCCGGGCCGAAATCCGGCCATTCAGGTCGACGGCAGCCAGACCGTCGAAATCGAGACTTGCTCGCTCGAGTTGCACCGTCTGCCCGTCCTGCAGCCAGCTGCCCCGCACAGAAATACCGAGCGGCAGGTCCTGCAGGCTGCCGTACCAGCTCCCCGCCAGGGCCTCCTCGAGCCCACCACGCCCGCGCAGGTCGAAGACAATGGCGTCCGCCGCCGGACGCACCTGGCCCGCCAGCGCCAGGCGGCCGCCGACGGCGACCACCGTGCCTTCGGCGTTGCTGTATTCGACCTCGTCCAGCGACAGGTCCTGCAGGTCGATCGTGGTGGCCGCCTTGCCGTCAAGAGAGCCTGACAGACGACCTGTCAGCCGCCCTGACAGTCCCTTGCCTTCCAACCGGGCGGCCAGCTTGACATCCGGAATATCGATGCGTTCGCCCAGCACCTTGAGATTTCCGGCAAGTCGCACCTCGCGCAGGTCAGGCAGTTCATCTGTAACGGCAACACCGGCGGCCCGCGCCAGCGCATGCAGCGCCTCGGCTGCCAGTTGCCAGCGTCCCTGCCAGGCTCCTGCCGCCGGATCCCCGGTGAGATCGAGCGCTGCGGTTGCCAGCGCCACAGTCCCCGCCCGACCGGAGAGGTTTAATCGTTCAACCTGCGCTGCAACCTTCCCCTCAAGCCAATCCCCCTTGAAGTGCGCGGTGAAACGACCGACATCAGCCCAGTCGAGCGAGAAGCGCCCTTCGCTTATCCGGACATGATTCTGATCCGCCTGAATAACGGTCGTGACCACCAGGCTCCGTCCCCGGCGGGCCTCTTCGGGCAGCTTGAAATCGTAGGAGTTTGCCAGCTGTGCGGGTTGTGGCACCGTCGCCTTGAGAGAACCGCTGAAAGCGTCGTTGCGCCATTCCCCTGTGACCTCGGCCAGGGCACCGGCCGGCAGGCCAAGCCGGACATCGATCGTCCAGGCATCATCGATCTGTTCCAGACCGACCACGGCATTGTCCCATGGCCAGCTGCGACCGGCATGAGTCACCGTCCCGGCCCCGGTGCGCAAACGCAGCACCGGACGCGAGGCGGCCAGACGCA
Source organism: Desulfuromonadales bacterium (assembly GCA_041611575.1). Lineage (GTDB taxonomy): Bacteria > Desulfobacterota > Desulfuromonadia > Desulfuromonadales > BM103 > JBFIMV01. The sequence goes on from JBFIMV010000228.1 coordinate 4,031, forward strand.
GGACTGCGGCCGGGCTGGTCACCTGCCACTGCATCCCCTCCGGCCAGGGGACCGGGCGGTCAATAGCGGCCAGAAACCCGGAAGCTTCGACAGAGGAGAAGCTCGGCAGGGCCACCTCCACCTGCAAGTCGCCCACACCCTCAGGCCGGACGGTCACCGGCTTGGCCAACAGCGGCCGTTCATCCACGGCCAGCTCCTCAAGGGTCAATTCCAGCCCGTCCTGCCAGAGACCGCCGCCATTCAGCGTCACGCCGACCCCCTCCCCGGCTCCGACCCGGGCGGCTCCAACAAAGTGCAGCTCCTCGCCAAAGTTTCCGTTGGCAGCGAGTTCCCGCACGACGTAGCTGTCGTCCTGCAGATCGACCTGGAGTCTGCCCTCTTCGATCGTCCAGGCCGTCACGCTGAATGGCGCCCGCCCGGGCAACGACAGCGGCGTTGCCTCTTCATCCGCCTCGCTCAATGGTAACTTCAGGCGCACATCAGGTCGCAGCACGACGACTTCTTCCAGTCGCCGCAAGAGGAGGCCGTCGAAGGTAAAAGCGATGCGCAGGGCATCAACGTCAACGTCAAGACCTTCGCGGGCAAGACGCAGTCCCTGCAGCTCGACCCTCCCCCATGCGAGCCTGAGATCGTCGAGGACGACCTCGCCGTCGAGGACACGGGCGGCCTCGGTCACCAGCCAGGGGCGGAGCAC